>NZ_JAWLFK010000001.1:0-92731 GCF_041685615.1 Thioalkalivibrio sp. | reverse complement strand
CGAGCGCTCGGGGCCGGTGCGCCCCGAACTCGAGGAACGCCTGGGGCGACTGTTCCGGACCCATCCGTTGTTGGGCGCCTAGCCGCCGGTCGTACCTTCTGACCGGGCTTCCGAACCGCGCGCTGTTGCTCGATCGGCTGTCCAAGGCCCTGGCCCAGGTTCGTCGCCGGGAACTCTGGCTGGCTGTGGTGTTTCTCGACCTGGATGGATTCAAGGCGATCAATGATCGTCATGGCCATCAGATGGGTGATCGTTTTCTGCACCATCTGGCACGACGTATGGGTGCGCGGCTGCGCGAAGGAGACACGCTCGCACGGCTCGGGGGCGACGAGTTCGTGGTCATCCTGGTCGACCTGGTCGGGCCCGAAGCGGTCGATCCTCTGCTGCAGCGGGTACTGAGAGCGGTGAGCGAGCCGGTACACGAGGATGGGCACGATCTTTGTGTGACCGCCAGCCTGGGCGTCACCCTGACTCGCGGCGAGCCGGGGATTACACCGGACCGGCTGCTGCAGGAGGCGGACCAGGCGATGTACCGCGCCAAGGAGGCCGGCAGGAACCGGTACCATCTGTCAGGATCGCCGCCAGACTCTGCTCCCGGTAGCCGTCCATGATCGTGGCGCGGCCGTGGTTTCTGCGTGGCGCGCTGGTGGCCGGGGTCGGGCTGGTCCTGCTGCTGGGCGTGGTGGCCTCGCTGCTGGTGTATCAGGCGACCGAGCGCGTTGCGCACAGTAGCGATGTCCTGACCCAGACGCGTCTGCCGGAACTGCGGTCGATCGCCATGTTCCGGGCTGATCTGCTGGAGCATGAACGCCTGGCCTACGAACTCTATGCGGTGATCGATGCCGAGCGCATGCGCGAGCCCATCCGCCGCCAGCGGCTTGCGGTGGAGGCCAGGCTCGAGCGCATCGGGCCCCTGCTGGCGGCGGCCGATGGCGAGCGGTTGCGGGATCGCTGGGGTGCCATCGTGACCGAAGTCGACCGCCTGAGCGCGAACATTGCACGCGATCCCACGGACTGGGACGAGGCGCGCGCCCAGTTACGCCGCATCAGCGAGCAGCGCCGGGCTGTGGATCCGGTGCTCGACCGTCTGGCCGATACCGCCGAGGCGCAGGCCGGACTGGCGGAGGAGCGCAACCGCGCGGAGCTGACCTGGATGTCGTCTCTGGTCACGGCCTATTCCGCACTGATCCTGCTGGTCGCAGGGGTTACCGCCTGGATGCTGCGCGGATTGCTGGCCGCAAACGCCCGCAATCATGCGCTTGCCCAGTTTCCCGAACGCAATCCGATGCCGGTGCTGACCCTGGATGCCAGCGCTCGGGTGCAGTACGCCAATCGTTCCGCGCGGCACTGGGTCACGGAGCACCTGGGCGAGGATGCCCCGGTCGGCGCGCTGGTTCCCGGCGCGGTGGCACACACGATCCTGCAGGAGACGCGGGCACGTCCGGAGGGCCGTATCGAGCAGGCACTGGGGGACGCGCTGCTGGCCCTTCACTGGTACTGGTTCGCCGACCGGAACCGTTACCACGTCTACATCCGGGATATTACCGCCGAACGCAACGCACAGCGCCGCCTCGAGCGCATGGCCTTCGAGGACGAAGTGACCGGGTTGCCGAATCGCAACGCGCTGTTGGCGCGCCTGGGCGAGGCTGACGTGTGGGCGTTGCCACGTTGCCTGGCCTTACTGAGTATCGAACGTTTCTACCTGCTCCCGATCAGCCAGGGTATCGATGCTGCCGATGCAATCCTTGCGCGCTTTGCGCAGCTGTTGCGTGAGCGAGCCGGAGAGGCGTTTGGGGGGGCGTGGTCCTGGCGCGGGTCGAGGGTGCGACGTTTGCGCTGTGCGGGTCGGCCCCTGCGCGGATAGGAGACATGGAACAAGTCCTGGAAGATTTTCTGGATGGCCTGCCCGAGGTGGTGCATTCCGGCCACAACATGTTTCATGCGCGCTACCGCATGGGTGTGCGCTGGATCCCGGTGGGTGAGCCATCATCCCCGGAGGCCTTGTTCAGCGACGCCGATGCGGCTCTTCTGCGTCATGGCAACCGGAACCCCGGTGAACGCTATGTGATCTACGATCAGCAGGTCCACGAACAACAAAAACAGATCCTGAAAATCGAGGAACGCCTGCGGGAGGCGATGCATTCAGACGCGCGCGGGCTTTCGATCCATCTGCAACCGAAGGTGGAGATGGGCCAGCGGCGGATCATCGGAGCCGAGGCCCTGCTGCGCTGGGATGATCCGGAGCTCGGCTTGATCAGCCCCGGGCGTTTCGTGCCCATTGCAGAACAGTCCGGGCTGATTTTTGAACTCGGGCAGTGGGTTGTTGGCCGGGTGCTGGGGTTGCTCGCCAGCTGGCGTGATGATCCGGTGCTCGGGCAATTGCATTTGGCCTTGAATGCCGCGCCGGAAGAATTTCAATACGAATTTTACAGTGAACGCATCTTGCAGGGACTGTCCGAGCACGGGGTTGCTCCTGAGCGCCTGGAAGTTGAGGTGACGGAGCGCGTACTGGCGGGCGTTCAGGATGTCGGTCGTCTGGACGGGCTCGGGCAGCTACGCCGCGCCGGAGTAGCAGTGTCCCTGGATGACTTCGGTACAGGTTATTCTTCGCTTGGCTATCTGGCTTCCATGCTGATCAGCAGATTGAAGATCGACAAGCGCTTTGTCGACGCTGTGCCCCCGCAGACCGATTCGGAACCGGCTATGGCCGGTATTATCGTAAACCTTGCAGAGCAACTGGGGCTGGAATGTGTAGCGGAAGGCGTGGAAAGCGTGGAGCAGGCCGATTGGCTCCTGGATGCCGGTTGTCGCTACGCGCAGGGCTATTATTATGCGCGTCCGATGCCGGTCGAGGCCTTCATCGTTCTCGCGCGTAGCGGACTGGGGGCTGTTTCGGCCAAGCCTGCCGGCCAAGCTTGAAGCTTGCACCCAGACGTGTACCCCGTTCGGGAACACGGATCGACAGGGCTGCATTCGGCTCAGTGCCATCGATACGCTGTTAGCGGCGGGCGATGATGCATCGCTCCCCGTGCGTGCCAACGCACGTTGCGATTATCGGGCAATCGGGGGGATACGCTGGCTGGACTGCGGGCATCTGTGGCCGAGGCGAGCCAGAAGCCCGAAACGGTTGCGGGTTTTCGCAAATTCCACTGGCTGACGTACGATCCCTTCGCCTCAAGATCCGGGCGACGGCAGTTCGTTGCGCCCGCCCCGGCGTTACCGGTCTCGTGTGCCGGGTGTATTGATTTGCAAATGAACGAGGAGACGCATGGAGCCCGTGCAGAAACTGATACCCGGATACGCCAACGCCAAGGCGACGCGCCGCTACGCGGAACAGTTCGTGTCCGAGGGCAAGGCCGCCGAGGGGCATTACAGCGAGTTCTCGCGCGCGAAGATGCGTCTGTCGAGTCTGGGGATCGGCACCTTTGGCGGGGCAGCCACCGCGGAGGTCGACGCGCAGATCTCCGCCATTGTTGCGCGTGGCCTGGCCGAGGGCGTCAACGTGGTGGATACCGGTGCGCACTACCGCTATGGCCGGTCGCTGGCCGCGGTCGGGGCCGGCGTGCGCACGGCGCTGGAGGCCGGGGTCCCGCGCGAGGCGATGTTCCTGATCTCCAAGGGCGGGTTCCTGACCCTGCGCGGCGGGCCACCGGAGGACATGGAGGCCTGGTTCCAGCGCGAGATCGAGGCCCAGGGCATGGGCACGAAGGACGACCTGGCCAAGGGCGCACACCTGCTGACGCCGGAATACATCCACTATCAGATGGAGTTGTCGCGCTCGCTGATGGGGGTGGAGACGCTGGACGCGTTTATCATCGACCAGCCCGAGGTGCATATCCACGAGATCGGCAAGGAGCCGACCAACCGGAAGCTGGAACCGGTATTCGAGATGCTGGAGCGGGCGGCGCGCGAAAAGAAGATCCGGACCTACGGCATTTCCACTTTCGAGGGCTTCCGCGAGGAGACCGACGCCGTGGTGTTCCAGTCGCTGACCTCGATGCAGGGCCTGGCCGAACGCGCCGCCCAGACGGTGACCGGCGACGACCATGCGCGGCACCACTTCAAGATCGCCATGCTGCCATTCAACCAGGTGATGCTGGAAGGGTTTACCCGGTTCAACACCGCGACCGGGCAGGGCAACGTCGCAAGCCCGCTGCAGGCCGCGCACCAGTTGGAGGTGTACATGTTCGCGTCGCACTCCATGCTGAAGGGACATCTGGCGAAACAGTCGGTGGAAGTGGTCGAGCAGCAACTGGCGAGCCTGCCCAATCCAGCCCAGCGCGCGATGCAGTTCAACCGCTCCACGCCGGGGCTGGGTACCTCGCTGGTCGGCATGAGCACCCCGGAGCACCTGGACGACATGCTGGCGGTGATGCGCGAGCCGATGATGGACAAGAAGGCCTATCTCGGCATGTTCAAGAAGGCGGAGGAGTAACCAGGATCCTCGCCCTTCCTTGTAGGCGCGTGCTTGCACGCGAAGCCCCTTCCAAAGCCGGATGCGGGCAGGGGCTTCGCCGGCAAGCCGGCTCCCACAAGGTTCCGGCAGAGATTTCATGCACAAGGGTATGCCATGCAGGTTGATTTGAAGGCCCTCGAATTCCCCGCGATCCAGCGCCTGCTGGAGCGCCTGACTGCCACCCCCTACGGCGCGGATGCCGCGCGCGGGCTGGAGCCCGCGCCAAATCTGGATGCGGCGCGCGCATTACAGAAGGCGGTGACGGTCGCGCGCCAGCGCCTGGATGCCGGCACGCTGCCGCGGCTGGGACAGTTGCCGGACGTGCGTGCGGCCCTGCGCCAGGCGGCCAATCCCGGCGCGGCGCTGCCGGTGCAGGCGCTGCACAACCTGCAGACCATCATGCGCCATGCCCGCGAGTTGGCGGACCATCTCGCCGACACCCCGGAGATCTATCCGGCGGACCTGAACAAGCTGTATCCCCCCGAGGCACTGGAAGAGCGCCTGGCGGCCTGCCTGAACCCCGGCGGTTCGCTGCGCGAAGATGCCAGCGCCGCACTGGTCGAGGCCTTCGGGCAGCGCGGGCGGCTGCGCGACGAGGTCGAGGCGGTGGTGAAGAAGCGCCTGGCGGGCTCCGATCTCGCGCAGAAGGGCGAGGATGCGCTGAAGGTGCAGTGGCACCAGGAGCGTGCGGTGATGGTCCTGCGCGGCGAGACGGCCAATACCGTCAAGGGCGTGCGCCGGGGCACGGCGATGGGCGGGCGTGACCAGATCGTCGAGCCAATCGAGGCAGTCCCGCTGAACAACCAGCTCGATACGGTGAATGGCCAGATCAATACCGAGCAGCAGCGCCTGCTGCGCGAGCTGACCGATGGGGTGCGCCAGTACGGCGAACCCCTGGAGCTGATGCTGACCGCGCTGACCTGGATCGACCTGGCCTCGGCTGCGGCGCAGCTCTCGGCCCAGATGAACGCACACGCCCCACAGCTGGAGGCGGAGGCCGGCGTCGAGCTGGCCGAGGCCTATCATCCACTGCTGCTGTTGCAGTTCGCCGAGGGCAACGGCCCGCAGCCGGTGCCCCTCTCGATCCGGCTGGATGGCGAGCAGCCGCTGTTGCTGATTACCGGGCCGAACACCGGCGGCAAGACCGTGGCGCTGAAGACCCTCGGGCTGTTGGTCACCATGGCTTGGTGTGGCCTGCATATCCCGGCCGAGCGGGACTGCCGCATCGGGCGTTTCGACCGGGTGATGGTGGACGTGGGCGACAACCAGAGCCTGTTCCATCACCTGTCGACCTTTGCCGGGCATGTCGAAGTTCTCAAGCGCATCCTCGACCATGCCGGCCCCGAGAGCCTGATCCTGCTGGACGAGCTGGGTACGGGGACCGACCCGGACGAGGGCGCGGCCCTGGCGATGGCGATGCTGGACGAGCTGCGCGCGCGCGGCACGCGCGGGATCGTGAACACCCACCTGGCGCCGCTGAAGGACTACGCGGCGCAGCATGCGGGCATCGTCAATGCCTCGATGCAGTTCGATGCCGAGACCCTGTCGCCCACCTACCGGTTGCTGATCGGGGAGCCTGGGGTGTCCTTCGGCCTCACCATCGCCGAGAAGAACGGCCTGCCGGCGCAACTGGTCGCCCGGGCCCGCGAACACTTCGCCGAGCTGCCCACCGCGCAGGCGGGGGCCGAGCCCAGCTGAACGCGGCGGTGGGGCGCTTTCGGGGGCTACCACGTTGCCGCGCGCCTGGCGATGACGGCGATGCCCGGTTCCGGGCACGGGTGGCTGAAAAGTGGCCGGGTATTCGCGTGGGTCGGCCCGCCCTCGAGCGCTTAATGGCGTGAAATGGTGGCGATTTCATATTAGGATGGTGGGCTATTTTGATTCGTGGTGCATGATCGCCTGACGATCGTGCACAAGCCCCCGGTAAGGAAGTCGACCATCATGTCCGAGACCGCAAGTTCCTCCACCGCCATCACCGGCGCCGAAATCTTCTGCCGCAGCCTGCAGGCCGAGGGTGTCGACGTCGTCTTCGGCTATCCCGGTGGCGCGGTACTGCACATCTATGATGCGCTGTACCGGCAGGACAAGGTCTCCCACGTACTGGTCCGTCACGAGCAGGGCGCGGTGCACGCCGCCGAGGGCTACGCGAAGTCCTCGGACAAGCCCGGCGTGGCGCTGGTGACTTCCGGCCCCGGCGCGACCAACGCGATCACCGGCATTGCCGACGCCTACATGGATTCGGTGCCGCTGGTGGTGTTCTCCGGACAGGTGCCGACCAGCCTGATCGGCAACGATGCATTCCAGGAGGTCGACACCGTCGGCATCACCCGTCCCTGCGTGAAGCACAACTTCCTGGTCAAGGACGTGAAAGATCTGGCCACCACGATCAAGAAGGCCTTCTACGTAGCGACCACCGGACGCCCCGGGCCGGTGGTGGTGGACATCCCGAAGGACGTGACTGCCGACAGCTGCGAGTTCGAGTACCCGGAGAGCATCCATATGCGCTCCTACAACCCGACTACCAAGGGGCACACGGGCCAGATCCGCAAGGCGGTGGAGCTGATCCTGTCGGCCAAGCAGCCGATGATCTACACCGGTGGCGGCGTGATCCTGGGCAAGGGCTCCGAGGCGTTGACCGAGTTCACCCGCAAGCTGGGCTATCCGATCACCAACACCCTGATGGGTCTGGGCGGCTATCCGGCGTCGGACAAGCAGTACCTGGGCATGCTCGGCATGCACGGGACCTACGAGGCCAACATGGCCATGCACCACGCGGATGTGCTGATCGCGATCGGTGCGCGCTTCGATGACCGCGTGACCGGCAACATCGAGAAGTTCTGCCCGCATGCGAAGATCGTCCATGTCGATGTTGACCCGTCCTCCATCTCCAAGAACGTGAAGGTGGACGTGCCGATCGTCGGTGAGGTGGAGCCGGTACTGCGCGAGCTGATCAAGGGGCTGAACGAGAACGGTGGCAAGCCGGATGCCGAGGCCCTGGCGACCTGGTGGAAGCAGATCGAAGAGTGGCAGGCGCAGGACTGCCTGAAATATGACCAGAACTCGGAGCTGATCAAGCCGCAGTACGTGGTGCAGAAGTTCTGGGAGCTGACCAAGGGCGATGCCTACGTGACCTCCGATGTCGGCCAGCACCAGATGTGGGCGGCACAGTTCTACCGTTTCGACAAGCCGAACCGCTGGATCAATTCCGGTGGCCTGGGGACGATGGGGGTCGGTCTTCCGTTCGCGATGGGCGTGCAGTTCGCGCACCCGGATGCCACGGTGGGCTGCATCACCGGCGAGGCCAGCATCCAGATGTGCATCCAGGAGCTGTCGACCTGCTTCCAGTACCAGCTGCCGCTGAAGATCCTGAACCTGAACAACCGCTATCTGGGCATGGTCCGGCAGTGGCAGGAATTCTTCTATCAGGGCCGTTACGCGATGTCCTACATGGATGCCCTGCCGGACTTCGTGAAGCTGGCCGAGGCCTATGGCCACGTCGGCATTCAGGTCACCAAGCCCGGCGACGTCGAGGGTGCGATCGAGGAGGCCCTGGCGCAGAAGGAGCGCCTGGTGTTCCTGGACTTCATCACCGACCAGTCCGAGAACGTCTATCCGATGATCCCGGCCGGTGCCGGCCAGAACGAAATGATCCTGGTCTGAGCCGGGTACAGGGAAAAGCCGTATGCGTCATATCATCAGTGTCCTGCTGGAAAACGAAGCCGGTGCCCTTTCGCGGGTGGCCGGGCTGTTCTCCGCGCGTGGCTACAACATCGAGTCGCTCACCGTCGCGCCCACCGACGACCCGTCGCTGTCGCGCATGACCATCGTCACCAGCGGCTCGGACGAGATCGTCGAGCAGATTACCAAGCAGCTGAACAAACTGATCGACGTGATCAAGCTGCTCGACATGACCGCCTATCCGCACATCGAGCGCGAGATGGCGCTGGTCAAGGTGCGCGTGCCGGAGGCTTCTGACCGCGAGGAGGCCAAGCGTCTGGCCGACATCTTCCGCGGCCGGATCATCGACGTGACCCACGACAGCTACGTGATCGAAATTACCGGCGAGGGCTCCAAGCTGGATGCCTTCCTCGAGGCGCTGCAGCCATTCCCGGTGCTGGAGGTCGTGCGTTCCGGCGTGATGGGCATCGCCCGGGGCGAGGTCAGCCTGCAAATCTGAATCCCCGGGTCCGGCCCCGGCTGGCGGGGCCGGACCCGTTTGTTTGTCATGGGCCCCGCACGGGGCTGATATCAAGGAAATTGCGATGAATCTCTACTACGACAAAGACGCCGATCTCTCCATCATCAAGGGCATGAAGGTGGCCATTATCGGCTACGGCTCGCAGGGCCACGCCCATGCGAACAACCTGAAGGATTCCGGCGTGGACGTGACCGTGGGCCTGCGCGAAGGCTCCGGCTCCCGCGCGAAGGCCGAAGAGGCCGGCCTGAAGGTGGCCGATGTCGACGCCGCAACCGCCAATGCGGACCTGATCATGGTGCTGGCCCCCGACGAATACCAGGCCGCGCTGTACCGCGACGTGCTGGAACCGAACCTGAAGCAGGGCGCGACCCTGGCCTTCGCCCACGGCTTCGCCATCCACTACAACCAGATCGAGCCGCGCAAGGACCTGGACGTGATCATGATCGCGCCCAAGGCCCCGGGCCACACCGTGCGCTCCGAGTTCGTGCGCGGCGGCGGCATCCCCGACCTGATCGCGATCCAGCAGGACGCCTCCGGCAAGGCGCGCGACATCGCCATGTCCTACGCCTCCGCGATCGGCGGCGGCCGCACCGGCATTATCGAGACTACCTTCAAGGACGAGACCGAGACCGACCTGTTCGGCGAGCAGGCCGTGCTCTGCGGCGGGGCTGTCGAACTGGTCAAGGCCGGCTTCGAAACCCTGACCGAGGCCGGCTACGCCCCGGAGATGGCCTACTTCGAGTGCCTGCACGAACTGAAGCTGATCGTGGATCTCATGTACGAGGGCGGTATCGCCAACATGAACTACTCGATTTCCAACAATGCTGAATATGGCGAGTACGTGACCGGCCCGAAGGTGATCAACGAAGAGTCGCGCTGGGCCATGCGCGAGGCGCTGCGCAACATCCAGAATGGTGAATACGCCAAGCAGTTCATCCTGGAAGGCGCGATGAACTATCCGTCGATGACCGCGAACCGTCGCCTGAACGCGGCCCACGAGATCGAGCAGGTCGGCGAACGCCTGCGCTCCATGATGCCGTGGATCAAGGCCAACCAGCTGGTCGACAAGTCCCGCAACTGATACGAGACCCCCGTGGCGGGCGGTCCCGTCCGCCACGGCCCT
Source organism: Thioalkalivibrio sp. (assembly GCF_041685615.1). GTDB lineage: Bacteria > Pseudomonadota > Gammaproteobacteria > Ectothiorhodospirales > Ectothiorhodospiraceae > Thioalkalivibrio. Next base: position 82,954 of record NZ_JAWLFK010000001.1, on the reverse strand, counting down.
TATTCCCCGCGGAGCGTGCGATGCTGTTTCCGCTAGCCCCCGAAGGCCGCCTGTTCGTGATTATCGCTGCCTGGATGGCGGTCATCACCTTGCTGGTCGGGGAGGCGGAGCTTGGCCTGTTCATGGTGATTCTCACCGTGTCGCTGATGGCGCTGTTCCGCGATCTCCGGCGCAAGGCCCCGGCGCCCGCCCTGGGTGTAATCGCCCCGGCCGATGGCACCATCGAGTCGATTACCGACACGCGGGATCCCTTCACGAACAAGCCGGCGATCTGCATCCGCCTGCGTCAGCGGCGGCTTGGCGAGTACAACGTGCATGCCCCTCAGGAGGCCGAGATCCGCGAACGGGTATGGCCCGGAAAGGAGACCGACGAGCCCCCGGATACGCAGCTGGCCGGCCGCCTGGCGTACGCACTGGAAACCGACGAGGGCACGCGACTGACGCTGGCGCTCCGTGTTGATCACTGGCCCCGCATGATCCGCATGCAGAACAACGTACCGGGCAACCGTCTCGGACGCGGCAAGCGCATGGGGTTCGCCGGATTTGGTGGTACTTTCGAGGTCTGGCTGCCGGCCGGCTCTCAGGTCATGGTCAAGCCGGGCCAGCGGGTGCTGGGAGGCTCTGCCCTTCTGGGTGGGCTCCCGGAGTCCGAAGCCACCGTGGACGGCGAGGGCGCCGTGGAGATGCTGCAATGAGCGCTGGGGACAAAGCGGACCGACCGGTCGAGCCGGACTACATCGAGGGCGAGGATGCCGTTGCCGACCACCAGCCGCCGCATCGCCGGCGCCGGCGCGGTGTGTTTCTGCTGCCCAACCTGTTCACCACCGGGGTGCTGTTCTCTGGCTTCTTTGCCATTGTCTCCGCGATCAACGGTGAATACATCACCGCCGCCATCGCGATCTTCGTGGCGATGGTGCTGGACACCCTGGACGGGCGTGTCGCACGCATGACCGACACCCAGAGCGAGTTCGGCGCGCAGTACGATTCGCTCTCGGACCTGGTGTCGTTCGGCGTCGCGCCGTCACTGATCGTCTATCTCTGGCACCTGCACGACCTGGGCAACTTTGGCTGGGTGGCGGCCTTCTTCTTTGCCACCGCCGCGGCCCTGCGCCTGGCGCGTTTCAACAGCCGCCTTGCGGTCAGCGACAAGCGCTTCTTCCAGGGACTGCCGAGCCCGGCCAGCGCCGCGATCCTGGTGGGCATGGTCTGGGTGCTGGAGGATTGGGGTATCCCGTCGGAGCTGGCCGATCCCTATGTGGTCGGCATCCTGGCGATCACCGTGCTCTCGGGCGCGGCGATGGTCAGCAACCTGACCTACTTCAGTTTCAAGGACATGGACTTCAAACACCGGGTACCGTTCCTGGCGATCGTCGGGGTCGTGGTCGCCTTGATGCTGCTGGCTCTGGACCCGCCGAAGGTCCTGCTGGCGGGCTTCGTGATCTATGCCCTGTCGGGACCGCTGCTGACCCTGGAGCGCTGGCGCCGGCATCGGCGCCGGGCGCCCTCGTCGGGGGAATAGCCACGTGTTGCTGTCGGTGCGCCAGCGCCGCATTCTCGCGGACATGGGCATCCCGATCTGGCGCTTGCGCGACACGTCCGCCGCGGGGATCGCGTCGTCTGGTGGGGAAGTGCCGGCGTTCGGCAGTCCGGCCGCTGCACCGGAGTTCGGTACCGTGGCACAGGACGCGGCCGTCGAGATCCTGGACTGGGAGGCCCTGGAGGCGCGCGTACGCGACTGCCAGGCCTGTACCGTACTGGCCCGTGACCGCACGCAGACCGTGTTCGGGGTGGGCGACCGCCGTGCCCGCTGGCTGTTCATCGGCGAGGCCCCGGGCGCGGAGGAGGACCGACGCGGCGAGCCCTTCGTCGGCCGGGCGGGACAATTGCTGGACAACATGCTGATGGCGCTGGGCCTGGACCGCCATCACGACGTCTTCATCGCCAACGTGCTGAAGTGCCGCCCGCCCGGGAACCGCGATCCGAAACCGGAGGAGTCGGCGGCGTGCCGCGAATATCTCGACCGCCAGATCGCATTGATCCAGCCTGAGGTGATCGTTGCCCTGGGGCGAATCGCGGCCCAGAGTCTGCTGGAATCGGAAGAGCCCCTGGGGCGCCTTCGAGGGGCGGAGCATCACTACCAGGGGGTGCCGCTGATCGTGACCTACCACCCGGCCTACCTGCTGCGAAAGCCGGGCGACAAGGCGCGTGCCTGGCAGGACCTGCAGCGCGCCCGGGCCTGTCTGACATAACACAACTAAAAGTGAGGAAATGGGAACCTGGGCGGGATCGCCGGGTTCCGACTCCACGAGACAACACTGCGTCCTGTTTTTTTCACTGTTGCCGGAGAAGCTCGAGTCATGAGTGCCGAACCCCGTGTCCAGCCCGAGTTGCGCCGCATGGAGCCGGCCGATGTGGAGGGCGTGATGCGCGTGGAGCGCGAGGCTTATGATTACCCGTGGACCGCCCGCATCTTCGCGGACTGCATCCGGGTGGGCTATGACTGCTGGGTCCTGGAGGTGGACGGGCGCCAGGTAGGCCACAGTGTGCTGACCGTCGCGGCCGGCGAGGCCCACCTGCTGAACCTGACGGTCGACCCCCGCTGGCAGGGAAACGGCCTTGGCCGGTTCTTGGTCCGGCGCCTGTTCGATTATGTCTGCGATCAGGATGCCGAGGCGCTCTTCCTCGAGGTGCGGCCGTCCAACGTGGCCGCGGTCCAGCTCTACCGTTCCGAGGGCTTCGAGCACATCGGGACGCGGCCGTGTTATTACCCGCTCCCCAGCGGGCGCGAGGACGCCTGGGTGCTCACGCGTCGTTGCGCCGCCCCGGCCGGCGCCTGAAGGACAGGTTCCCGAACCCGGCGTGAACCTGGTCACAGGTTGAGCCCCCGTTTGCGGGATTCGCCCGCGTTTTGCCGGTACCGGTTCTCGTCCTGCGGCGTTTGCGTTGTGGTCGCCTACCCCCCGGTCTATGATCGAAACCGATATTCGCCCCGACACCGAATGAGGTATCCCATGTCCCGAGCCCTGCGTGCAATGTTCGTTTCGCTCCCCCTGGCCCTGTCGCTGGTGCTCTCCACTGGCGCCGTGCAGGCCCAGCAGGCCTTCGGCTATGACGAGGAGGAGCGCAAGCAGGAACTGCTGGGCGTCTGGTACGAGATCCGCGAGAGCAACGCACAGAAGGGGGATACCGACGCGATGTTCGACGTGGGCATGGCCAACTACTCCGGGCGCGGCACGGAGGTGGATCATGATCAGGCCGTGCACTGGTTCGAGCGTGCCGCCGATGCGGACCATGCCGCAGCGCACTACTATCTGGGGTACCTCTTTGCTGCTGGCAAGGGCGCCCCGGCGGACGCCGAACGCAGTCGCGAGCACTACACGCGCGCCGCCGAGTTGGGTCATGCCGACGCCCAGTACTGGCTGGGGAGCCAGCTGGCGAATGGCGAGCAGGACCCGGCGGCGGGACTCGAATGGCTCATGAAGGCGGCCGATCAGGGCCTGCCCGCCGCGCAGTATTACGTCGGGCTGCTGCACGAGAACGGCCAGGGCACGACGCGCGACGCCGAAACTGCCGCCCGCTGGTACACCGCCGCGGCGGAGCAGGGCTACCGCCATGCGCAGATCGGGCTGGGCCGCCTGCACCAGAACGGGCGTGGGGTCGAGCGCGACCTGGTCCAGGCGCACGTCTGGTACAGCCTGGCCCAGGACGAGGAGCGTCTCGCCAGCCTCGAGGCCCGCATGAACAACCGTGACCTGGTCACCGCCCAGGGCCGTTTCGAGGAGCAGAACGCCGCGATCCAGGCGGCCTCCGCGCGCTAATTGAACGGCATTCGTTTTTGCGCTGGCGACGGCCCCGGTTTCCGGGGCCGTTTTGGTCTCCGGGTGTGGATCCGCGCGCGGGCTTCCCAAGCTGAACCGAATCCCCGGTTTCGCGTTAAACTTGCGGGCTGTTCCAAGTGGCCCGCATTCATGTCGTTTATCGAGGAAACCCGTCGACGCCGGACCTTCGCGATCATTTCGCACCCGGACGCCGGCAAGACCACTATGACCGAAAAACTCCTGCTGTACGGCGGCGCGATCCAGCTCGCCGGTACGGTCAAGGGGCGCAAGTCGTCGCGCCACGCCACCTCCGACTGGATGGAGATGGAGAAGTCGCGCGGGATTTCGGTTACCTCCTCCGTCATGCAGTACCCCTACAAGGGGCGCATGGTGAACCTGCTCGATACCCCGGGGCACGCGGACTTCTCCGAGGACACCTACCGTACCCTGACGGCGGTCGACTCCGCTTTGATGGTCATCGACGCGGCCAAGGGCGTGGAGGAACGGACCATCAAGCTGATGGAGGTCTGCCGGCTGCGCGATACGCCGATCATGACCTTCGTCAACAAGATGGACCGCGAGGGACGCGACCCGATCGAGCTGCTGGACGAGGTCGAGGAGGTGCTGAAGATCGAGTGCGCGCCGGTGACCTGGCCGATCGGGTCCGGCAAGCGCTTCCGCGGGGTCTACCACATCCGCCGGGACGCAGTGCACCTCTACGATCCCGAGCAGGGCGGGAAAAAGTCCACCGGCGAGATCATCGAGGGCCTGGAGAATCCGCGCCTGGACGAGCTGCTGGGCGACCAGGCTCAGGAACTGCGCGAGGAGCTGGAACTGGTGCAGGGCGCCTCGCACGAGTTCGATCCGGACGCCTACCTGCGCGGCGAGCAGACCCCGGTGTTCTTCGGTTCGGCGATCAACAACTTCGGGATCGAGGAGCTGCTGGACGATTTCGTCGAGTATGCCCCGGGCCCGTTGCCGCGCCCGACGCACTCGCGCCGTGTGGAACCCACCGAGGAGAAATTCACCGGTTTCGTGTTCAAGATCCAGGCGAACATGGACCCGAACCACCGCGACCGTATCGCGTTCATGCGCATCTGCTCCGGCACCTTCGACAAGGGCGCGAAGCTGCGCCACGTGCGTATTGGGCGCGACGTGAAGATCCCGGATGCGCTGACCTTTCTGGCCTCCGACCGCGAGCACGTGGAGACCGCCTATCCCGGCGACATCATCGGCATCCACAACCACGGCACCATCCGTATCGGCGATACCTTCACCCAGGGCGAGGATCTGACCTTTACCGGCGTGCCGAACTTCGCGCCGGAGTTGTTCCGTCGCGCGCAGCTGAAGGACCCGTTGAAGATGAAGCAGCTCGCAAAGGGCTTGCAGGAGCTGTGTGAGGAGGGTGCGACCCAGCTCTACCGTCCGCTGACCAACAATGACCTGATTCTGGGCGCCGTCGGCGTCCTGCAGTTCGACGTGGTCGCCGAGCGGCTGCGCACCGAATACAAGGTCGAGGCACAGTTCGAGAACGTGAACGTACAGACCGCGCGCTGGGTCGAATGCGATGATCCGAAGAAGCTCGAGGAGTTCAAGGAAAAGGCCGCGGCGAACCTGGCCATCGACCACGGCGGCGATCTGGTCTATATCGCCCCGACCCGGGTCAACCTGCAAATGGCGCAGGAGAAATGGCCCGAGATCCGCTTCGAGGCGACCCGCGAGCACGGCCAGCCGACGGAGTAGGACGTCATTCTGGAGCCTTGCCCTGGCACCGGAATCGCGAGGCGCGTAGCGACATGGCGACCTCCATCCGGAACCAACGAATCGTGGCTCGATGCCAGCTTGGGGTGATTGCCACGCCGCCTGCGGCGTCTCGCGATGACGGTGCAGTTGTGCGGTGCAGGAGGAGAGTATGGCGTTTCGATATTCGTCCGTGATCGGCGTGGTACTGGTGCTGGGGATTGGTGGCTGTTCGGCGCACAAGACCGAGACCCGGGTTGACGGGCCCGAGCCGCGTCCGGGCACGGTCGAGCAGATGAACCCGTTCCTGCGTTTTCTCGAGACCCGCCCGACACCGGCGGAATTCGAGCGCGTCTATCCCGACGTGATGCTGGTGCTGCCCGGCGACGTCGTGACCCAGGAATACCGCACCGATAACAGCCGATTCTTTGCCGAGCTGGACGAAGAAGGCCGTATCCACGACGGCGAGTTCCGCTGACCCCGCGATGCTGCGCATCTCCAAAAGCGTCAGCGTGCCCGAGCAGGAGATCGAACTGATCCCGATCCGCGCCCAGGGGGCCGGTGGTCAGAACGTGAACAAGCTCGCCACGGCCATTCACCTGCGCTTCGACATCCGTGCGTCCGGCCTGCCCGATGTCTACAAGGAGCGTCTGCTGCGCCGCCGCGACCGGCGCATCAGCAAGGACGGCGTGATCGTCATCAAGGCGCAGCAGTACCGTACCCAGGAGGCCAATCGCGAGGACGCACTGGAGCGCCTGGCGGAGCTTTTGCGCGAGGCCGGGCGCCCGATCAAGGCGCGCAAGCCGACCCGCCCGACCCGGGCCTCCAAGCTGCGCCGCTTGGAAGGCAAGACCCATCGCGGCCACAAGAAGGCCCTGCGCGGCCGCGTCGACCCCGACTGAGTGGGTCCCCGCGGTGCACGCAGATGGCCCAGGTCAAAAGTCAAAAGCGGACAGGAAGACGGGAAGATCGGAAGAACAGCTGGCGCTCGAGCGAATCGCGGACGATTTCACGCTCTTTTATCCAATTATTTTTTCTTCCAGCCTTCCCATCTTCCTGTGAATTGCTGTTGACCTGGCCCTGCTGTGCGCGCTTCGGAGTGAATCAACACTTGGGCCCCGGCGTTGGGTCCGGGTCGGCGGTGGTGGGTTCGTGTTCCTGTTGGTGCTGCCACAGACGGGCGTAGGCGCCGTCGCGGGCGAGGAGTTCGCGGTGGGTGCCGCGTTCGACTACGCGGCCCTGGTCCAGCACCACGATCTGCTCGGCATCCTTCACGGTCGACAGCCGATGCGCGATGACCAGCGTGGTGCGCCGCGCCGAGACTTCGTTCAGGGCCTGCAGGATCGCCTTCTCCGAGCCCGAGTCCAGTGACGAGGTGGCCTCGTCGAACACCAGGATCGGCGGGTCCTTCAGCAGCATGCGGGCGATGGCGATGCGCTGCTTCTCGCCGCCGGAGACCTTGAGCCCGCGTTCGCCGACCACCGTGTTCAGGCCATCGGGCAGGCGCTGGATGAAGTCGTCCAGATGCGCGAGATGGACGGCGCGCCGGATGGCTTCCTCGGAGGCCCCGGGATCGCCGTAGGCGATGTTGTAGCGAATGCTGGCGTTGAACAGGACGGTGTCCTGGGGGACCACGCCGATTGCGCCGCGCAGGCTCTGCTGGGTCACCTCGCGGATGTCCTGGCCGTCGATGGTGATGCGCCCGTCGGTTACATCAAAGAAGCGGAACAGCAAACGCGCGAGCGTGGACTTGCCGGCGCCGCTGGGCCCAACCACCGCGAGCTTGTGCCCGGCGGGGATTTCGAGCGATACGTCCGCGAGGATCAAGCGCTCCGGCTGGTAGTGGAAGGCGACCTGTTCGAAGCGCACATGCCCGCCGGTGACCTCGAGATCCGGTGCGTCCGGCCGGTCCTCGACCTGCACGGGTTTTCCCAGCAGGGCGAACAGACGCTCGATGTTCGCCAGTGACTGGCGGATCTCGCGATAGACGAAGCCAAGGAAGTTCAGCGGCATGAACAGCTGGATCATGTAGGCGTTGACCATGACCAGGTCGCCCAGTGACATCTGCCCCGAGGCCACGCGGCTGGCGGCCAGCAGCATCATCACGGTGATCGTCCCGGCGATGATCAGGGCCTGTCCGGAGTTCAGCAGCACCAGCGACAGGACATTCTTGGTTCGGGCCTGTTCCCAGGTGGCCAGGCCCTCGTCGTAGCGCCGGGCCTCGAAGCCCTCGTTGCCGAAGTACTTGACCGTCTCGTAGTTCAGCAGGCTGTCGATCGCGCGGGTGTTGGACTCGTTGTCGCGCTGGTTGGCCTCGCGCACGAAGCGGGTGCGCCACTCGGTGATCCACACCGACCAGGCGATGTAGGCCGCCACCGCGATGATGACCGTCAGGGTGAACACGGGGCCCACCGCGACCAGCAGGATGACCGCGACCAGTGCGATTTCGATGATCGTCGGCAGGATGTTGAACACCATGAAGCGCAGCAGGAAGCTGATGCCGCTCGTTCCGCGCTCGATGTCTCGCGCCAGGCCGCCAGTCTCGCGCGCCAGATGAAAGCTCAGTTCCAGCCGGTGCAGGTGTTCGAACACGCGCAGCGCCGCGCGCCGCATGGCGCGCTCGGCCACGCGTACAAAGACGGCATCGCGCAGCTCGCCGAACAGGGTTCCGCCAAATCGCAGCAGGCCGTAGGCAACCACCAGTGCCACCGGGACCGTGACCAGCGCGTCGGTGCCGGAATCCTCGAAGTGGTCGACGATGTACTTCAGTGCTAGCGGCACCAGCACGGTCGCCAGCTTGGCCAGGCCCATCAGGCCGAGGGCGAGGAACAGCCGCCCGCGGAATTCCGCGAGATAGGGGAACAGGGAGCGAACGATGCGCCAGTTGATCGCCTCGTCGGGCGCATCGTGCACGCTGGAATGACCGCGCATGGGGAAATCCGGGGCTGGGTAGGCGGCTTACTTTAGAGCGGCGCGGCACGGTTCGCACATGGGCGCGCATTCAGTAGCGGCTCCTCCCCGGCGTCCGGGAAGGTCAGCGGCGGATGCGGTAGGCCTCGCCCCGGTCCTGTTCCAGGTCGACCTGCAGGCGCCGGTGGCCCCAGTCGTCCTGAGAGCAACGCGCCTCGATCTGCACGAAACGGGTTCCCTCGGGGATGGACAAACGGCGCAGGCTGCGCGTGAACGGCTGTTCGTTTACGTGCGGGTGGTGCAGGATGCGCTCGCCGAGGACGTTCCCATCGGCGTCAAGCACGCGCCAGGCATCGGCATAGTGGTCCCAGCCGCTGTCCGGGTGTTCCACGGTGACGGACACCCGCCACTGGTTCGGGCCGCTGGCGTGCAGCCGGGCCTCCAGGATATCGACCTCGTCGGCTGGGGCGGGCAGGGCCAGAAGGCCCAGAAGGGCGCCGAGGGCCAGTCTCCGTGTCAACATGGCAACACCCCTTATGCCGGTTCGATGGACCCGTCCCAAAGATCCACTGACGGGTCACCGAGGGGTGGGATTGATTTCACGCGGCTTGTACCTGGTTGCGCCCGGCATTCTTGGCAGCGTACAGGGCCCGGTCCGCGCGATCGACCAGGGCCTCCCCTGTCTCGCCCGGCTTCAGTTGGGCCACGCCGAAGCTGGCGGTCAGCGCGTGTCCGGTGTCGAAGTCGGTGACCCCAAGGGCGCGGCGCAGATCCTCGGCCAGATGGCTCGTGGCCGCGGCATCGCCCTGCGGGCACAGGATGAGGAATTCCTCGCCACCCCAGCGGGCGGCCCGGTCGGTCTCGCGGATGCGCGCGGCGATCAGGCGCCCGACCTCGGTGAGCACAGTATCGCCGCGACCGTGCCCCAGGGTGTCGTTAATCGGCTTGAAGTGGTCCAGATCCATCATGATCACGCCAAGCAGGCCCCCGTGACGCTCGGCCCGCCGGATTTCGTCGGCCAGCAACTCGCTCGCCTTCATGCGGTTGTGGAGACCCGTCAGCGGGTCGGTGGTGGCGAGACGTTCCAGGCGGCTCTGGGCCGCCTCCAGGGAGTGTGTTCGTTCCTGGACCAGGCGTTCGAGCGCATGCGCGCGTTCCTCCAGTTCCTTGACCGGGTACGGCTCGTCGGCACCGTGGACGCTGGCGGGGAAGGAGCCGTGCAGGTGTTCCAGACGCCAGCTGTCGTCGGTCCGGTGCAGCAAGAGGCTGGTCCGCAGTCCGTTCAGTCGGACCCGTTGTCCGCGGGTGTCAAGCAGCATGTCGAATACCAGCATCACCAGGGCGACCTCGTCCGTGACGAGGCGGACGTCTTCGCGGTGTATCTCGTAGTCGAAGGGGTCCGGGACCTGTTCGATGTCGCGGCCGACGACGCGCTCCACATCCTCGGGCGTGAAGGCCGATTCGTCGCCTCCAGTTCCGAAGCCACTGACATGCGGCGCGTGCCATCCGAGTACGCCCGCGAGGTCGCGCTTGCGCAGCCAGGCGTCGAGGTACGCGTGAACGGCCTGGCGGATTGCGGCCTTGGAACTGGAGGGCATCGAGCTCAGTCGATGCCGACGGCGCGCTGTTCCTGGCGGATCCAGGCGATGATGTGGGCGGTCTCCTCGCCGGTGATGCCCGCCACCGGCGGCATGTCGCCGAATTCCCAGTGGTGTTGGTTCACGCCCAGAGCCGCCGCGCGATGGAAGGTGATGTCCGGATGGTGCGAGGGCTCGTAGATGCGGTGGATCAGCGGCGGCCCCTGGTCGGTACCGCGGGCCTCTTCCCCGTGGCACTGCATGCAGTTGGACCGGAACAGTGAACGTCCGGCCTCGGGGTCGGCGGAGAAGTCGTCCGGCGGCAGGCTGTAGTCGAGCTCAGCCGTGGAACCGGAAGCCGCGTTCGACTCGCCGCTGGTTTCCTGCTCGGCCGGGTCCCCGGTGTCCGGGTCCGGGGTTTCGGAGCAGGCGGTCAGTGCGAGCAGGGCCAGGCAGGCAACAGTCAGGAGGCGGGCAGTTGTCGGCATCGGTCGTCCTGGGAAAGAGGATTCGGGTGGAAGCTTATCGCGATGGATACCCACGGGGAAATGCATCCCGGGTGTTGTGTACGCGGCGATTGTGGCGCCGGTTGCTTGCAGCGATGGCTGGCATTCGGCAGTGTTCGTCGCTTGTCTTACTGTCTGGAGTACGTCCCTTGGAACCCTCGGGTCTTGCAGTTGGAGAGGCGCAGGGAAGCGCTCCGGCGGCGCCACTGGAGATCCTGCGCGAGACCTTCGGCTATACGGAATTTCGCGGTCAGCAGCAGGCGATCGTCGAGCATGTGACCGCGGGCGGCGACGCGGTGGTGCTGATGCCCACCGGCGGCGGCAAGTCACTTTGCTACCAGATCCCGGCGCTTGCTCGACCCGGCTGCGGCATCGTGATTTCGCCGCTGATCGCGCTGATGCAGGATCAGGTGGCCGCCCTACGCCAAAACGGGGTGGCCGCGGCCAGCCTGGACTCCGGCCAGAAGGCGGACGTGGCGCGTTCCGTTCTGGCGGCCCTGCACGCCGGTGAACTGGACCTGCTGTACATGTCGCCGGAGCGCCTTTTCGCCCCGGGCATGCTGGAGCGCCTGGAGGGCATCGACCTGGCCCTGTTCGCGATCGACGAGGCGCACTGCGTCTCGCAGTGGGGGCATGACTTCCGCCCGGAATACAGCCAGCTGGCGGTGCTGGCCGAGCGTTTCCCGCAGGTGCCGCGCCTGGCACTGACCGCGACCGCCGACGGCCCGACCCGCCAGGAGATCCGAGAACGACTGTGCCTCGACGAGGCGCGCGCCTTCGTCAGTTCCTTCGACCGGCCCAACATCCGCTACCGCATCGCCCAGGCGGACGGTGGCCGGGGTGGTTCCGCGCGCGATCGACTGCTGCGCTTTATCCGCGAGGAACACGCCGGCGAGGCGGGGATTGTCTACTGCCTGTCGCGCAAGAAGGTCGAGGCGGTGGCCGAGTGGCTGGCGGAACAGGGCGTTCCCGCGCTCCCCTATCACGCTGGACTGCCGGCCGCCACGCGCGCGGCGAATCAGACTCGCTTTCTGCGCGAGGAGGGGGTGGTGATGGTCGCCACCATCGCCTTCGGAATGGGCATCGACAAGCCGAACGTGCGCTTTGTCGCCCACCTGAACCTGCCCAAGAGTCTGGAGGGGTACTACCAGGAGACCGGCCGCGCCGGCCGCGACGGTCTGCCGGCGAATGCCTGGATGGTCTACGGGCTACAGGATGTCGTGACCCTGCGCCAGATGCTGGAGGGCTCGCAGGCCGGGGCCGAGCGCCAGCGGGTCGAGCAGCAGAAGCTGGAGGCGATGCTCGGGTTCTGCGAGATCACCAGCTGCCGGCGCCAGGCGCTTCTCGCCTACTTCGACGAGCGCATGCCTCGGCCCTGCGGGACCTGCGACAACTGCATGGAACCACCGGCGACCTGGGACGCCAGCGTGCCGGTGCAGAAGCTGCTGTCGTGCGTCTATCGAACTGGCGAGCGCTTCGGGGCCGGGCATGTGATCGACGTGCTGCGCGGCTCGGCGAGCGAGCGCCTGACCCGCCTGGGCCACGATCGCCTGAGCACCTTCGGTATCGGCAAGGAGCTGGACAAGGCGCAGTGGCGCGGCGTGGTCCGGCAGTTGCTCGCACGCGGGCTGCTGCGCCTGGATGACGAGGGCTACGGCGGACTCCGCCTGGACCCGGACTGTCGCCCGGTGCTGCGGGGCGAGGAGACGATCCACCTGCGCGAGGAGGTGGCCCGCCCGGGACGTGAGGCGCGCGCGGCCCGTCCGGCCCGCCGCGACACCGCCCGCAGCGTCGCGGCAATGGACAGCGAGGATCGCGCTCTGTGGGAGGCCCTGCGCGGGCTGCGCACGGACCTCGCGCGCGACCAGGGGGTGCCGCCCTACGTGATCTTCAGTGATGCCACGTTGCTGGAGATGGTGGCCGCGGCCCCGCGCACCCGCGACGAGATGGCCGGGATCTCCGGGGTGGGGCAGCACAAGCTGGAACGCTACGGCGATGCCTTTATCAAGGCCATCGAGGGACATTTCGGGCTATAGTGGTGCGAAAAACCATGCAGCAAGACGATTTCGGGGAAACCGCGTGACCGACAAAAGCTTCCTTGAGGACTTCTACCGCCTTCGCGACGGTCAGCTGGTCGTGACCCCGGAGCAGGGGAGCGACTTTGCCAAGACGCTCGCCGGCGATTTCAATCCCATCCACGACGCCGACAACCGGCGTTTCTGCGTCCCGGGCGATCTCCTGTTCGCCCTCGTGCTGGATACCTACGGAGCCAGCGCCAACATGCTCTTCCGCTTTACCGGCATGGTGGGCGGCAACGTGCCGCTGGTGTTCCCGGACAACCCGGGTGAGGCCTTCGCCATCACCGACGAAGGCGGCAAGAGCGTGATCGAGGTGGAACGCTCCGGTCCCGTGATCGACGAGCCGAATGCGATCGAGTCGCTGATCCGCAGCTATGTCGGCTTTTCCGGTCAGAACTTTCCGCACGTGCTGGTGCCGCTGATGGAGGAACACGGCGTGATGGTGAACCCGAAGCGCCCGCTGGTGATGTACGAGCGCATGGGCTTTCGCCTGCCCGAGCCGCTGGCGGCCAGCGCCGGGGTGCCGGAGCCGCGCCTGAAGGATGCGGTGATGACGGTCAGCGGCAAGCGTGGCGAGATCCGCCTGGACTACGAACTGGTGATCGACCATTCCGTGGTCGCCGACGGCAGCAAGCACCTGGTCCTGAGCGGCCTGCGCCCGTTCGATGCCGCCGACGTCGAACAGCTGGTCGCCGACTACGAAAGCTGGAAGGCCGCTTACTACAACCAGCCCGCCGGGACCCGTGCCCACGCGTGAGCGTCCGGAATCACCTCGAAGCACACGAAGCCACGAAGAAGGGCCGGATCAATGGCGGATTCCTTCGTGGCTTCGTGTGCTTCGTCGTGAAATCTCAGTAAAACTGCCCCAGGGCCGAGCGGACCTGGACCTCGGTCTCCGGCGTCAGGTGGTCCGCGAGCTGCAGCGGATGTTTCGGCAACAGCAGCACGACTGACGAGCCCAGGTTGAAGCGCCCCATCTCCGCGCCGCGTTCCAGGGTGACGTCGCGGTCGGGATACTCGCTCACGCTGATCTCGCGGCCATGCGGCGGGGTGACCTCTCCGGCCCAGACGGTCTCGATGGAACCGACGTTCTGGGCCCCGATCAGCGCCATGGCCGTCGGCCCTATCGGTGTGTCGAAGCAGGCGATAACCCGTTCGTTGCGGGCGTACAGCCGCGGCACGTGACGCACGATGCGCGGGGAAACCGAGAACAGCCGCCCCGGCACATGGATCATGTGGGTCAGGGTTCCCGTCAGCGGCATGTGCAGTCGGTGGTAGTGGCGCGGTGACAGGTAGAGGGTCACGAAGTGCCCGTGGCGGAAGGCCTCCGCGAGTTCGCCTTCCCCGCCAAGCAGTTCCCGGACCGTGTAGTGATGCCCCTTGGCCTGGAAGATCTGTCCGGCCTCGATGCGCCCGGCGGCGCTGACCCGGGAATCGGCCGGGCTGACCAGGGTATTCGCATCCCCCTCCAGTGGCCGCGCCTCGTCGCGCAGGGCGCGAGTGAACAGGGCGTTGAAGCTGGAATAGGCGGTCAGGTCCGGCTGGGCGGCCTCGTTCATGTTCAGGCCGAAGCGGCGCACGAAGGCGTGCAGCAGCGGTTGCAGCCGCGGCGACTCGATGCGCGCCAGCCGGTGCACGACGCGTGAAAGGGCGTGTTGGGGCAGCAGGTGCGACAGGCGTGCCAGCCAGGGGTCGATCTTGCTCATGCGGTGTCCGAGGGGTGGGTGGCGTACAGGCCGAGGCGGTATGATGACCGCCCTCGCACGCAACGGAAAGACCGGGCATGGATTCGACCACCGGATTGCGCACCCTGCGCGACTTCATTCGCTTCGGCGCCAGCCAGTTTCGCGGGGCCGGCCTGAGCTTCGGGCACGGGACCGACAATGCCTTCGACGAGGCGGCCTGGCTGGTGCTGCACACCCTGCATCTGCCGCTGGACCTGCCCGAGTCGTGGTGGGAATCGCGCCTGAGCGAGGCCGAGCGCACGCGCGTGGTGGCCGTGTTGCGCGAGCGTGTCGCGACGCGCAAGCCCGCCGCTTACCTGACCCGCGAGGCCTGGTTCGCTGGCTTGCCGTTCTATGTCGACGAGCGCGTACTGGTGCCGCGCTCGCCGCTGGCGGAACTGATTGCCGCGGGCTTCGAGCCCTGGGTCGACCCCGATGCCGTGACCCGCGCGCTGGATCTGTGCACCGGGGGCGGGTGCATCGGGATCGCGATGGCCCTGGCCATGCCGCAGGCGCGGGTGGATCTGGCGGATATCTCGACGGATGCATTGGCCGTGGCGCATATCAACATCGAACGCCACCAGGTGGGCGATCGGGTGAGCGCGCTGCAGTCCGACGTGTTCGACGGGATGGAGCCGGGGGATCGCTACGAGCTGATCGTGTCCAATCCGCCGTATGTCGATGCCGGGGACATGGCGGCGCTACCGGATGAATACCGCCACGAGCCGCCACTGGGGCTGGCCGCCGGCGGTGACGGTCTGGATATCGTGCGGCGCATCCTGGCCGGCGCCCGCGAGCATCTGACCGACGACGGTGTGTTGATCGTCGAGGTCGGCAACAGCCAGCCAGCGGTGGAGGCGGCCTTCCCGGATCTGCCGCTGATCTGGCTGGAGTTCGAGGCTGGCGGGCACGGGGTGTTCCTGGTCCACGCCCGTGATCTCCCGGGCACCTGAGCCGCAACGCGCCCGCGCCCGCGGGCATGGGTCCGAAAACCTGCCGGATGGCCCTGTAAACGGCACCGGTGGCGATGCATACTGCGGGGCTATGGAATCACGTCTGGTGGATATGCAGAGTCGGTCCGAGGAAGAGCGGGCGGAGGTCAGCCTGCGCCCGAAGCGGCTCGCGGACTACACCGGCCAGCCCCGCGTGGTCGAGCAGCTGGGGCTGTTCATCGAGGCCGCACGCCGCCGCGACGAGGCCCTGGATCACACCCTGGTGGCCGGCCCGCCCGGTCTGGGCAAGACTACCCTCGCGCACATCGTGGCCAACGAGTTGGGTGTGGGTCTGCGCCAGACCTCTGGTCCGGTGCTGGAGCGCGCCGGCGATCTCGCCGCTATTCTGACCGCGCTCGAGCCGCGCGATGTCCTGTTCGTCGACGAGATCCACCGCCTGCCGACGGTGGTGGAGGAGATTCTGTACCCCGCGCTGGAAGACGGCCAGCTGGACATCGTGATCGGCGAGGGCCCGGCCGCGCGTTCGATCAAGGTGGACCTGCCTCCGTTCACGCTGGTGGGCGCGACCACCCGCGCGGGGCTGCTCTCGGCCCCGTTACGTGACCGGTTCGGTATCGTGCAGCGTCTCGATCATTACACTGTCACGGATCTCGCACATATTGTGGATCGCGCGGCCGGTCTGCTGGGTGTGGGGATCGAGGCCGAGGGTGCGGCGGAGATCGCGCGACGCGGGCGCGGGACGCCCCGCCTGGCCAATCGCCTGCTGCGGCGGGTGCGGGATTTCGCCCAGGTGCGGGCCGACGGCGTGGTGACGCACGAGGTGGCCGCACAGGCGCTGGACCTGCTGGCGATCGACACCTCGGGGCTGGATGCCCAGGACCGCCGCCTGCTGGAAGTGCTGGTGGAGAAGTTTGACGGCGGCCCGGTCGGGGTCGAGAGCCTGGCCACGGCGATGAACGAGGACCGCGGCACGCTGGAGGATGTGGTCGAACCCTTCCTGATTCAGCAGGGCTACCTGCAGCGGACCCCGCGCGGGCGCCAGGCGACCCGGCGCACACTGGCGATGTTCGGTCTGACCCGGATGGACGAGGGCGATCTTCTGACGCCCGCGGCGGAGGGCTCGCGCCAGCCATGACCGCGACATTCGAATGGCCGGTGCGGGTGTACTACGAGGATACCGACGCGGGTGGTGTGGTCTACCACGCGAATTACTTGAAGTTTATGGAACGCGTACGGACCGAATGGCTGCGCGCCCTGGGCTTTGAGCAGGACCGGCTGCGGGCCGAATATGGAATTGTGTTCGCCGTGCGGCGTCTGGCTGTGGAGATGCAGCGCCCTGCACATTTCAACGAGGCTCTGACGGTGACCTGCCGGGTACGGCGCCTGCGCCGCGCCAGCGTCGAGTTCGAGCAAGCAGTGCACCGCGAGGCGACGACGCTGGTGACCGGCGAGGTGGCCATTGCCTGCGTCGATGTCGCCCGGCAGGCACCAGTGGCGATCCCCGACAACGTGGCGCGCGCGATGCGTGCGGCGGAAGGAACAAAGGCATAACGGGAGATGGACAAGTGACAGTCGACTTTTCGATGTACCAGCTGATCATGGACGCGAGTCTGATCGTGCAGCTGGTCATGGTGATCCTGGTGATCGCCTCGGTACTCTCCTGGCTGGTTATCATCATCAAGGCACGCTCGTTAAAGGGGGCCCGGCGCGCCAGTGATGAGTTCGAGGAGCGTTTCTGGTCGGGTGCGGACCTCTCGCACCTGTACGAGGGGGTGCGCCGCAAGGCCGAGATGTCCGGCATGGAGCATGTGTTCTCCTCCGGCTTCAAGGAGTTCCTGCGCGCCCGGCAGCACGGCATGTCCCCGGGAGAGCCCGCCCACCGCGCAATGCGCGTGGCCATCGCGCGCGAGACCGACGAGATGGAACGCTATCTGCAGTTCCTGGCCACCGTCGGCTCGACCAGCCCCTACATCGGGTTGTTCGGGACGGTGTGGGGCATCATGCACGCCTTTCTCGGGCTGTCCGGGGTGCAGCAGGCCACGCTGGCGATGGTCGCACCGGGGATTGCCGAGGCCCTGATCGCCACCGCCCTGGGCCTGTTCGCGGCCATCCCCGCGGTGATTGCCTATAACCGCTTCGCCGGGGACGTCGATCGCGTGGCCGCGCGGCTCGAGAACTTTAGTGACGAGTTCGTGGCCTTGCTGAACCGCCAGGGCGCGGGTAGACCCGCCGAGGGCGCCACCGGGACGCCGGCCTGAGCCATGGCCGAGTCGCGTCGCAACAGCCGCCGACTGCGGCGGCCCATGTCGCAGATCAACGTCGTGCCGTTCATCGACGTGATGCTGGTTTTGCTGATCATCTTCATGATCACCGCACCCATGCTGCAGCAGGGCGTGGAGGTTGATCTTCCGGAGGCCGATGCGGAGGCCCTGGAGGAGGACCCGCAGGCGGCCGAACCGCTGGTGGTCACGGTGGACGAGACGGGTGCCATGAGCCTGAACCAGGGCCCGCAGGTGAACGAACCCCTGGCCCCGCAGGAAATGACCGAGATCGTGCGCGACTTCCTCGCCGAGAACCCGGGTACCCAGACCTTCGTGCGCGGTGACCGCAACGTGGACTACGGTCGCGTGATTGATGCGATGGTCGCCCTGCAACGCGCCGGGGGCGGCCGTGTTGGCCTGATCACCGACCCGCCACGCGATAACCAGGACTGAGTCGAACGCCGTGTTCGAGCTCCTTCGTCGTCACCCTCTCAGCTTGCTCCTCGTCCTGGTCCTGCACGGGCTGCTGTTCGCGGCATTGCTGTTGAACGTGAGCCTGATGTCGCCGACCTCCAGCCGGGCGGCGGTGGAGATCGCGGTGCAGGAGGATATCGAGGTGATCGACGCGGTCGCGGTGGATGCCGAGACCTTCGATCGCGTCGAGCACGAACGCGAGGTGGCCGAGCAGGAGCAGATCGCCGAGCAGCTGCGCGCCGAAGAGGAACGCCGCCGCGCCGAGGAACAGGCCCGGCGCGAGGAAGAGCGCCGCCGGGCCGAGGAGCAGCGCCGGCGCGAGGAGGAGGAGCGTGCCCGGCAGCAGGCACTGGAAGAGGCCGAGGAGGCCCGCCGGGAGGCGGAGGAGGAGCGCCGTCGGGCACGCGAGGAGGCCGAGGCGGAACGCGAGCGCATTCGCCAGGAACGCGAGGCCGCGGAAGAGGCCCGGCGTGAGGCGGAGGAGGCCCGCGAGCGTGAGGAGGCCGAACGCCGGGAACGCGAAGAGGCGGAACGCCAGGCCCGGGAAGAAGCGGAGCGGCGCGAACGCGAGGAGGCCGAACGCCGGGAACGCGAAGAGGCGGAGCGCCGCGCCGAGCAGGAGCGCGAACTGGAGAAGCAGCGCCGCCGCGAGGCGATGGAACGTGAACAGGAACGCATGGCCGAGGCGCAGGCCCGGCGGGAGGAGGCGGAGCGCCAAGCCCGGCTGGACCAGGAGCTCGACGAATGGCGTGCTCAGGTGCAATCCGTGGTACAGCGGCGCTGGCGGCAACCGTCGGGGTTGAATCCCTCGGATCGTGCCATTGTTCTCGTGCGTGTCAACGAGACCGGGCGTATCATCGATTTCGATATCGAGAGTTGCTCTGGCGGGACCGCGTTTTGCGAGTCGGTCCGTCAGACGATGGACCGCCTGTCGTCGCTGCCGCGTCCGCCGGATGCGGATACCGCGCGCGGTGGGGTACGCATCCGCTTCGAGCCCGACTGACCCACCCGGTGTCCACCGGGCAACGAGGAACGACATGCAACGAATGATTCACGCGATGCTGCTGGGGCTGGCGCTGCTGTGGTCGGCGCAGGCCCAGGCCGTCCTGGAAGTCACGGTAACCGAGGGGGTGACCGGTGCCATTCCAGTGGCCGTTGCGCCCTTCGCCTGGGAGGGTGAAGGGCAACCGGACGAGGACGTGAGCCGGATTGTGGCGCAGAACCTGGCCCGCAGTGGACTGTTCGACGTCGAGCGCGAGGACTTGCCGCGGCCCCCCTCGGGTCCGGCCGATTTTATCGCGCAGCCCTGGGCGGACGCCGGGATGGAATACCTGGTGGTCGGCTCCAAGCGCCCCGACGGCGACAACGTGATCGTGGAGTTCCACGTATTCGACGTGCTGGCGGAGGAACGCCTGGGCGGCTGGCGCATCCCGGTGCCGGCCGACATGCTCCGGCGCGGGGCGCATCGTGTGTCGGATATCGTCTACGAGCAGATCACCGGCGATCCGGGCGCCTTCAGCGCCCGCATCGCCTTTGTAAGCGTCGAACGCCGGAACGACTCGCGCGAGTTCAGTCTGGAGGTGGCAGACTCCGACGGGGCCAACCCGCGCACCCTGTTCCGTTCCGAGGACCCGGTTATGTCGCCCGAATGGTCCCCGGACGGGCGCGAGCTGGTGTACGTCTCGTTCGAGAACCGCCGCTCCGAGGTCTTCCGCCAGAACGTGGAAACCGGCGAGCGCAACCGCATCGCGAGCTTTTCCGGAATCAACAGTGCGCCGGCCTGGTCCCCGGACGGCCGCCACCTGGCGCTGAGCCTGTCGCGTGACGGTTCGCCCAACATCTACGTGATGGACCTGGAGTCCGGGGATCTGCGCCAGGTCACCCGGTCTGGTGCGATCGAGACCGAGCCGGTCTGGTCGCCAGACGGTGAAACGATCTATTTCACCTCCGATCGCGCGGGCGCTCCGCAGATCTATGCTCAGTCGGTCAGTGGCGGCAATGCACGCCGTCTCACCTTCGAGAGTGACTACGCGGCGGCGGCAGCGATCTCCCCGGACGGACGTTCACTGGTGTACGTGCATGGGGGTGATGACGGATTTCAGCTGGCCCGTCTCGATCTCGATGATCGCCGTGTGACACGCCTCACGGACGGCCAGGATGCAGAATCGCCAAGCTTTGCCCCCAATGGCAGCATGATCCTGTATGCCATGACGGACGGGGGACGAGGCGTGCTGGGCTCCGTCAGCCGCGACGGCCAGGTGCACCAGCGGCTGTCCGCCCGTGAAGGCGAGGTGCGCGAGCCCGCCTGGTCGCCCCTGAACTGATGTCCAACGCTTTGACTGTCACTTTTCTCAAGGAAACGAACGCCATGAACAACGTCTTTCGCCTGACCCTTTCCGCCGTGGTAATCGCGGCCCTGTCGGCCTGCGCCACGCCGACCCGTGATGCCGAGGATGCCGAGCGCGAGGCTGCCGAAGCTGCCGAACAGGAAAGCGCCGAACGCGAAGGGGAAGGGGAAGGGGCCGAGGCCCGTGCACTCGGGCGGGACCGCGAGTTCGACGAGGCGGCCCTGGATGACCCGGACAGCCCGCTGGCCGAGCGTCTGGTCTACTTCGACTTCGACCGTGACGAGGTGAAATCCGAGTTTATGCCGATGCTGGAGGCGCACGCGGCCTATCTGGCGGAGAATCCCGGCGCCCGCATGCGCCTGGAGGGGCATACCGACGAGCGTGGCACTCGTGAGTACAACCTGGCGCTGGGCGAGCGTCGCGCGCAGTCGGTCCGCCGCGTGCTGAACCTTAACGGCGCCTCGGATGACCAGCTTGAGGTCATCAGTTATGGTGAGGAGATGCCGGTGGCCTTCGAGCAGAACGAGGAGGCCTGGGCCAAGAATCGCCGGGTCGAACTGGTCTACGAATCCCGGCGCTAAGCCACGAGAAGCGAGCGCGGAATCCAGATGCAATTACCGTTCGACAACGCTTGCGGAAATGCCCCCTCGGGGGCATTTCTGTTTCGGCGCCCGGGACGTCCGGGCCTTCTTCCCGCGCCCATGCTGGTTGCGTCGCTTGTTCTGGCGCCGCTGGTGCTGTTGCCTGGTACGGTCGGGGCTCAGGACGATACGGTGTTCGCGACCCAGTCGCAGATCCGCGAGCTTGACCGTCGTCTGGAACGCATCGAACGCGTGCTGGACTCCAGTGCCATGAACGAGCTGCTGCAGGCCTCCGAGTCCCTGACCCGCGATCTGCGCGAGCTGCGCGGCGAGGTGGAGACCCTGCGCCACGAGGTGAACCGCCTCAGTACCCGGCAGCGGGACCAGTTTCGCCACCTGGACGAGCGCGTCGCCTCCGTCGAGAGCGGCGCCACGGTGCCGGATTCGGCTTCGCGTGACGAGGTGGTCGAACTCGATCTGCCGGACGCGGACGAACAGGCCGCCTATCAGACGGCGTTCGATGACCTGATGGCCGGGGACTACACCACTGCGATGCGCAAGCTGGAGCAGTTCCTCGAGGACTACCCGGACGGCAGTTTTGCCGCGAACGCCTGGTACTGGCTGGCCGAGGCCAAGTACGCCAGTGGGGAATTCGAGGCCGCGCTGGAGGATTTCGAGCGTCTGCGCGAGGACTTTCCCGAAAGCGAAAAGAGCGGCGATGCCCTGTTGAAGATTGGCTACGTCCATTTCGAGCTGGAGGATTTCGACGCGGCCCGCGAGGCGCTGGAGGAGGTGCGCGCCGAGTACGGCGGCACCACGCTGGACCGTCTGGCCCGCGAACGCCTGCAGCGAATCGACCAGGCCCAATGACCACCGCCCCATTGCGTGACGCCCGGGGATCGGGAGCCGTCGACCCGGAATCGGTGCGGCTTCGAATCAGCGAGATGTTTGTTTCGCTTCAGGGGGAGGCGTCGCAGGTGGGATGGCCCACTGCCTTCGTCCGCCTCACGGGTTGCCCGTTGCGCTGTCGCTGGTGCGACAGCGAATACGCCTTTGAGGGTGGCGAGGCGTTGATGCTGCCGACTGTCCTGGGATGGGTTGGACGTGCCGGGGTCCAGCATGTCTGCGTGACCGGTGGCGAGCCGTTGGCGCAGCCGGGATGCCTGCCGCTGCTGGAGGCGCTGTGCGATGCCGGATTTGCGGTGTCGCTGGAGACCAGCGGGGCGATGGATGTCGGCGGCGTCGATCCCCGGGTGGCGATCGTGATGGACTGGAAGGCACCGGGCTCGCAGGAAGCCGCACGCAACCAGCCCGGAAACATCCCGCGGCTGAAGGCCGGCGACCAGCTGAAGTTCGTGCTGGCCGGGCGGGAGGACTTCGACTGGGCCCGGGCTGAGCGGGATGGTCTGGCCCTGGCCCCGGAGGTCGAGGTCCTGTTCTCGCCGGTGTTCGGCGAGTTGGAGCCGCGCACCCTGGCCGACTGGATCGTGGCCGAACGTGTCCCGGTGCGCTTCCAGGTCCAGCTGCACAAGCTCCTCTGGGGCGACCAGCCGGGACGCTGAGGTGAGTGAACGCGCGGAGACGGCGGTGGTGCTGCTCTCGGGTGGGCTCGACTCGGCGACCTGCCTGGCCATGGCCCGGGCCGAAGGCCTGGAGTGTCATGCCCTCTCTATCGACTATGGCCAGCGCCATCGCACCGAACTGGATGCCGCGCGGCGGGTCGCGGCCGACCAGGGCGTAACGGACCACCGCGTCGTGGCCGTCGACCTAAGCGCCATTGGCGGTTCTGCCCTGACGGACACGGCGATCGACGTTCCCACAACCCCGACCGAGGGCATCCCGGTGACCTACGTACCGGCGCGCAACACGGTGTTCCTGGCCCTGGCGCTGGGGATGGCCGAGACCCTGGGCGCGCGGCTCTTGTATGTCGGGGCCAACGCGGTGGACTATTCCGGGTACCCGGACTGCCGCCCGGCCTTCATCGACGCCTTCCGCGACCTGGCCCGGGTGGCAACCCGCAGCGGGGTGGAGGGCACGCCCTGGGAGATCCGAGCGCCGCTGATGCACCTGTCCAAGGCCGAGATCATCCGGTCGGGCAGTGACCTCGGGGTGGACTACAGCCGGACGGTCAGCTGTTATCAGGCCGACGCCGACGGGCGCGCCTGCGGGCGTTGCGACAGTTGCCGCATTCGCCGAGAGGGGTTTGCCGCCGCCGGTGTCCCGGATCCGACTCGCTACACCACTGACTGATCCACCCGCAGGCCCCGGGCGGGATGCCCGTGCCCGGTGACTGGCCGGGACCGGAATGAAAACGGGGTCGATCTCGTCTAGCGTCCGATGTATGCTGCGCACCCCGTGGGTGCAGGCTTGCCCTGAAATCTTTCATCGAGAGGATACGTGATGGAATTCTCCAGTTTTTCAGCCGCCGCGATGGCGTTCCTCGGTGGGGCGTTCATTCTCGCCTTCATCATGGGAGCCGTGGCGAACAAGACCAACTTCTGCACCATGGGCGCCGTCTCCGACTGGGTGAACATGGGCGATACTGGGCGCATGCGTTCCTGGCTGCTGGCGATCGCCGTGGCCATGCTGGGCGTGGCCATCCTCGAGTTCTTCGGCGTGCTGAGCGCCGACGGATCCTTCCCGAACTACCGCATGAGCGAGTTCCAGTGGGTCGAACACGCCCTGGGCGGCTTCCTGTTCGGGATCGGCATGACCTACGCCTCGGGCTGCGGGAACAAGACGCTGGTGCGCGTGGGCGGCGGCAACATCAAGTCGCTGATGGTGCTGATCGTGATCGCGATCATCGCGTACTTCATGGTGCGCCCGCTGCCGGGTACCTCCGACACCCTGTACTCCCTGCTGTTCATGGACTGGACTACCGCGCTGGCCGTTTCCACGCCGGCGGGCCAGGACCTGGGTACGCTGGTCGCCGGTGAAGAGAACGGCGTGACCGCCCGCCTGGTGCTGGGTCTGGTGATCGGCGTGCTGCTGCTGGCCCTGATCTTCAAGGCGGCGGACTTCCGCAAGAGCTTCGACAATATCCTGGGCGGTCTGGTGATCGGCCTGATGGTGCTGGGTGCCTGGTGGCTGACGAGCAACGTCCAGATTGATGATGGAATGGACACCTACACGCCCCAGGCCTATATCGCCGACTGGAGCTTCGTGGCCACCGGTGACGAGCCGTTCGAGCCACGCAATGACGCCGAGTGGTCCAACCAGTCCTTTACCTTCATCAATCCGATGGGGCAGAGCTTGCGTTACGTGTCGAACGGTTTCGACAGCAGCGTGCTTTACTTCGGCGTGATGGCGCTGGCCGGCGTGATCCTGGGATCCCTGTTCTGGGCCCTGGTGACGCGCACGTTCCGCTTCGAGTGGTTCGCCTCGGTGCGGGACTTCGTGAACCACTTCATCGGCGCCATCCTGATGGGCTTCGGTGGCGTCCTGGCAATGGGGTGCACCATCGGTCAGGGTATCACCGGTATCTCCACGCTCGCGCTGGGTGGCTTCCTGACGTTCATCATGATCGTCTTCGGGGCCGCGCTGACCATGAAGATCCAGTACTACAAGATGGTTTATGAAGACGAAGCCAGTCTCGGCAAGGCACTGGTCACCTCGCTGGTGGACATGAGGCTGCTGCCGGGTGGCATGCGCAAGCTGGAAGCCATCTGATGGCGTAGCGGCAGGGACGCGTCTTGCGTTTTCCCCGTCGCGCCGTAAACTACGCGGCACTGGAGGCCCGGTGATCCCGGGCCTTCGACTTTGCAACGGTCAGGGCGATCCAGGTGTTCGCCCCGGGCCATACCGAAAAGGGTCGTTAGCTCAGTTGGTAGAGCAGTTGGCTTTTAACCAATTGGTCGTAGGTTCGAATCCTACACGACCCACCATTATTCTCCGGTCCCCGCGCCGGCACATGGGCCCGTTCATGCGGGCCTTTTGTGTTTGGCGGCGGGGAACACGCTAGAATGCGCGGCTGAGCGAACGCAACAAGAGTTATCTGCAAGATCGCGAAAGTGGCGGAACTGGTAGACGCGCTGGGTTTAGGTCCCAGTGGGGTAAAACCCGTGAGAGTTCGAGTCTCTCCTTTCGCACCACTGTCCGCATTTCGAAAAGCCATGAAGGTTACCGCTGCGATCGGCAGGGATGACCGATATCCGAACTATTACGAGGCCCTCCATGCAAGTTTCTGTTGAAGCCACCGGCAACCTGGAACGCAAGATGACCATCCAGGTCCCCTCCGAGCGGGTCGACGCCGAAGTCGACAACCGCCTGAAGTCCCTGGCCAAGAGGGTCAAGCTGGACGGCTTCCGCCCGGGCAAGGTCCCGTTGAAGGTGGTCCGCCAGCGTTATGGCTCCGGGGTGTATCAGGAAGTGCTGAGCGAGGTGCTGCAGGAAAGCTACCGCGAGGCGGTGCAGCAGGAGGGCCTAGAGCCGGCCGGTAATCCGAGCATCGAGCCGACCAACCTCGAGGGTGGCGATGCTATCGAGTTCACCGCTAGCTTCCAGGTCTTCCCGGAAATCGAGGTGGCTGATTTCTCCGACGTCGAAATCGAGCGACCGAAGGCCGAGGTCGCGGACGAGGACATCGACCGGGTGATCGACTCCCTGCGCGAGCAGAACAAGGAATGGGCCGAGGTCAAGCGCAAGGCTAAGAAGGGTGATCGCGTGACCCTGGATTTTGTCGGCAGCCTGAACGGCGAGGAGTTCGAGGGCGGCAAGGCCGAGGACTTCCAGGTCGAAGTCGGCGCCGGGCGGTTGATCGAGGACTTTGAGAAGCAGCTCAAGGGCGTGAAGACCGGCGAGGAGCCAACCATCGACGTCACCTTCCCCGATGACTACCCGGCCGAGAACCTGAAGGGCCAGACGGCGCAGTTCGCGCTGACGATCAAGAAGGTCGAGGGACCCAAGCTGCCGGAGGTCGACGAGGAATTCGCGAAGAAATTCGGCATCGAGGATGGTTCGGTGGAGAAACTTCGCGCCGATGTTCGGTCCAACATGGAAAGGGAGCTGCGCCAAGCCCTGAAGGGTCGGGTCAAACAGCAGGTACTGGAGGCCGTGGTCGACAAGCACGACTTCGACCTGCCGGATGCCCTGGTGAAGTCGGAGATCAACCGTCTTCGCGAGGAGGCCGAGAAGCGGTTCGGCGGGGCTGAACAGACCCAGCCGCTGCCGGACAGCCTGTTCGAGGACGAGGCAAAACGCCGCGTCCGTCTGGGCCTGGCGCTGCGTGCCATCATCGACCAGAAGGGTTTCGAGGTGGACGCCGAGCGGGTCGAACGGGATCTCGAGGAGATGGCCGCGACCTACGAGGACCCGGAAGAGGTGAAGCAGTACTACCGCTCCAATCCCCAGGCCAAGAGCAACCTGGAGTCACTGGTGCTGGAAGATCAGGTGGTCGACTGGGTGGTCGAGCAGGGCAAGGTCACCGAGAAGGAAACCAGCTTCCAGGACGTGATGAATCCGAACAAGGAGTCGACTGAATGAGCCACGACATGGCCGACCAGGGCGCGCAGCATGCCCAGGGACTGAATCTGGTCCCGATGGTGGTCGAACAGACCGCCCGCGGTGAACGCGCCTACGACATCTACTCCCGCCTGCTGAAGGACCGGGTCATCTTCTGTGTGGGTCCGGTCGAGGACTACATGGCCAACGTCATCGTGGCCCAGTTGCTGTTCCTCGAATCGGAGAACCCCGACAAGGAAATCAGCCTGTATATCAACTCCCCGGGTGGCGCGGTGACCGCTGGCATGGCGGTCTACGACACCATGCAGTTCATCAAGCCCGAGGTCAGCACGCTGTGTGTGGGCCAGGCGGCCAGCATGGGTGCCGTCCTGCTGGCGGGCGGGGCCCCCGGCAAACGCCACACGCTGCCGCATTCACGGGTGATGATCCACCAGCCGCTGGGTGGCTTCCAGGGCCAGGCCTCGGATATCGACATCCACGCCCGCGAGATCCTGAAGATCCGTGACGAGCTCAACCGCGTGCTGGCGCACCACACGGGCCAGCCGATCGAGAAGATCGAGCAGGACACCGATCGCGACCGCTTCATGACGGCGACCGATGCGAAGGAATACGGTCTGGTCGACCACGTCCTGACCCATCGCAACTCCGCGGACGACTGAGTCCGCGCCGTTCGCAACCCCGTCCCGGGGCCCCGCTCCGGGACGGGGCCTCAATACCGGACTTCCGCTTGGCTCGTTTGCAACTCGCAGGCAAACGGGGCATGTTTTGAAGGACACTGAAATCGCAACCGAGGCAAACGGATGAGCGACGAAACCACCCCCTCCGCCGACGGCAAGCTCCTGTACTGTTCTTTCTGCGGGAAGAGCCAGCACGAGGTGCGCAAGCTGATCGCCGGGCCATCCGTATTCATCTGCGACGAGTGCGTCGAACTGTGCAACGACATTATCCGCGAGGAGATGCAGGAGGCCGGCCACACCGAGCGCGACTCCCTGCCGACCCCGCACGAGATCCGCGCGATCCTCGACGACTACGTGATCGGCCAGAACTCCGCCAAGAAGATCCTTTCGGTCGCGGTGTACAACCACTACAAGCGCCTGCAGGCCAGGGCCGGCAAGGACGATGTCGAGCTGTCCAAGTCGAACATCATGCTGATCGGCCCCACCGGTTCCGGCAAGACCCTGCTGGCCGAGACCCTGGCGCGGGTGCTGAACGTCCCGTTCACCATTGCCGATGCGACCACGCTGACCGAGGCCGGCTACGTGGGCGAGGATGTCGAGAACATCATCCAGAAGCTGCTGCAGAAGTGCGACTACGATGTGGAAAAGGCCGAGAACGGCATCGTCTACATCGACGAGATCGACAAGGTCTCGCGCAAGTCGGACAACCCTTCCATCACCCGTGACGTCTCGGGCGAGGGCGTGCAGCAGGCGCTCTTGAAGCTCATCGAGGGTACCACCGCCTCGGTGCCGCCGCAGGGCGGGCGCAAGCACCCGCAGCAGGAATTCCTGCAGGTGGACACCAGCAATATTCTGTTCATCTGTGGCGGGGCCTTCTCCGGGCTGGAGAAGGTCATCCAGCAGCGAGCCGAGAAGGGCGGTATCGGCTTTGGTGCCGAGCTGCGCACCACCGAGGCGGCCAAGTCCGGCGGCCAGTGGCTCAAGCAGTTGGAGGCCGACGACCTGGTGCGCTACGGCCTGATCCCCGAGTTCGTCGGACGCCTGCCGGTGCAGGCCACGCTGGACGAGCTGGACGAGGACGCGCTGATCACCATCCTGACGCAGCCGAAGAATGCCCTGGTCAAGCAATATGCCCGCCTGTTCGAGATGGAAGGCGTGGAGCTGGAGTTCCGCGACGACGCTCTGTCCGCGATTGCGCACAAGGCGATGGAGCGCAAAACCGGTGCGCGCGGCCTGCGCACGATCATGGAGAATATCCTGCTCGACACCATGTACGAACTGCCGTCCATGGAAGGGGTCAGCAAGGTGGTGATCGACGAGGCGGTGATCCGCGGCGATGCCGAGCCGTACCTGGTCTACGAGAACGACTCGTTTGCCAAGAAACAGGCTGCCGCGGATTCCTGAGCGGAAGTGTTGCGTCGCCCTTGAAATGGGCGCCGCCGCCCCCACTTCCTCCTGTACATTCGTCCAGCCCTGAGGGGGCAACATGACCGATACCCACTCCTCCCAGAACGAGGTGGACTCCCCCGTCAAGCGCGTCGCGGTGCTGCCGCTGCGCGATGTCGTGGTCTATCCGCACATGGTCATCCCGCTGTTCGTGGGTCGCGAGAAGTCGATCCGCGCGCTGGATTCGGCCATGGCCGAGAACAAGCAGGTCCTGCTGGTCGCGCAGAAGAGCGCGGAGGTCGACGAGCCCGAGGCCGGCGACCTGCACGAGATCGGCACCCTCGGCAATATCCTCCAGCTGCTGCGCCTGCCCGACGGTACCATCAAGGTGCTGGTCGAAGGGGCCCAGCGTGCCCGCGTGATGGACGTCTCTACCACCGGCGACGCCGAGAAGGAGGAGGACTACTTTGTCTCCGACATCCGGCTGATCGACGAGGAATACGATACCGAGGACAAGGAACTCGAGGTTCTCGGACGTTCCGCGCTGAACCAGTTCGAGCAGTACATCAAGCTGAACAAGAAGGTCCCGCCGGAGATCCTGACGTCGCTGGCGGGGATCGACGACACCTCGCGCCTTGCCGATACCATCGCCGCGCACATGTCGCTGAAGCTCGAGGAGAAGCAGCAGGTCCTCGAGATCCCCAACGTGCGCGAACGCCTCGAGCATCTGGTCGCCCGAATCGAGGGCGAGATGGACGTTCTGCAGATCGAGAAGAAGATCCGCGGCCGCGTGAAGCAGCAGATGGAGAAGTCCCAGCGCGAGTACTACCTGAATGAGCAGATGAAGGCCATTCAGAAGGAGCTGGGGGATCTCGAGGACGCGCCGAACGAGCAGGAAGATCTGGCCGAGAAGATCGAGAAGGCCGGGATGCCGGAGGAGGCCAAGAAGAAGGCCACCGCCGAACTGAACAAGCTGAAGATGATGTCGCCGATGTCGGCCGAGGCCACCGTCGTGCGTAGCTACATCGACTGGCTGGTCAACGTCCCGTGGAAGAAGAAGACCCGGGTCAGCAAGGACCTGGCGCGTGCCGAGAAGATCCTTAACGAGGACCACTACGGCCTGGAAGAGGTCAAGGAACGCATCCTCGAGTACCTCGCGGTGCAGTCCCGTGTGCGCAAGCTGAAGGGCCCGATCCTTTGCCTGGTGGGCCCGCCCGGGGTGGGCAAGACCTCGCTGGGGCAGTCCATCGCGCGCGCGACCAATCGCAAGTTCATGCGCATGGCACTGGGCGGGGTTCGTGACGAGGCCGAGATCCGCGGCCATCGCCGCACCTACATCGGTTCGCTGCCGGGCAAGATCATCCAGAACCTGGCCAAGGTGGGTGTGCGCAACCCCCTGTTCCTGCTGGACGAGATCGACAAGATGGCGATGGATTTCCGGGGGGACCCGGCCTCGGCCATGCTCGAGGTGCTGGACCCGGAACAGAACCACACCTTCAGCGACCATTATCTGGAGGTCGACTTCGACCTGTCCGACGTGATGTTCGTGGCGACGGCCAACAGCATGCACATCCCCGGCCCGCTGCTGGACCGCATGGAGGTGATCCGCCTGTCCGGTTACACCGAGGACGAGAAGGTTAATATCGCGCATAACTATTTGCTTGAAAAGCAGATCAAGGCCAACGGTCTGAAGCCGGAGGAGATCCAGATTTCCGACGCGGCGGTCCGCGATATGGTGCGCTACTACACCCGCGAGGCCGGGGTGCGGTCACTTGAGCGCGAGATCGCCAAGGTCTGCCGCAAGGTGGCCAAGCAGCGCCTGCTGGCCAGCGAGAAGGAACGGGCACGGACCACGTCGGTCACGCCGAAGACGCTGGAGAAGTACCTGGGGGTGCGCCGCTTCCGTTTCGGCCTGGCCGAGGAGAACGACCAGATCGGGCAGGTCACCGGCCTGGCCTGGACCGAGGTGGGCGGCGAGCTGCTGACCATCGAGGCCAGCGTGGTCCCGGGCAAGGGGAAGACCCAGCAGACCGGCAAGCTCGGGGATGTGATGCAGGAGTCCATCCATGCCGCCCTGACCGTGGTGCGGTCGCGCGCCGAGGCCCTGGGCCTGGAAGAGAACTTCCATGAGAAGAAGGACCTGCACATCCACGTACCGGAGGGCGCCACGCCCAAGGACGGGCCGTCCGCGGGTATCGGGATGTGCACCGCCATCGTTTCGGCCCTGACGGGGATCCCGGTCCGCGCAGATGTCGCCATGACCGGCGAGATTACCCTGCGCGGCCAGGTTCTGCCGATCGGCGGACTCAAGGAGAAGCTGCTGGCCGCCCATCGCGGCGGGATTCGCACAGTCCTGATCCCGGAGGAAAACGAGAAGGATCTGGTCGACATCCCGAAGAACATCAAGCAGAAGCTCGATATCCGCCCGGTGCGCTGGATCGACGAGGTGCTGGAGGTGGCGCTGACCCACATGCCGGAAGGCAAGGCGGGCGAGGGCCCGGAGAAGGTCGAGGAGGTGGTCAAGCCGGCCAAGGAATCCGGTCGCCGGCGGGTCCGCCATCACTAAGCCTTTGTAATCGGTACCAAAACGCGGACACCGGATTGATCGGTGTCCGCGTTTTTTTTGTGTGTCGGTTCACGTTCGCCCGAAGCCCGGGCACGCCGGACGTTTGACTCGTTTTCGGGGGGCTTGCTATAACCCCATCCGCATCATCTGATTTCGTGCCGAGGGCAGTCGCGGGGCCATGGAGAAAAGGTCCCCGGCTGGTGTAAGCTAGATCCCGTCCGGCAGAAAGCCTGAGTCACCACTGAGATAAGGAAGCGCTTCATGAATAAATCCGAACTGATCGACGCGATCGCGGCGGAAGCCGATGTCCCCAAGGCCCAGGCCGGCCGGATCGTGGATGCCATGGTAAGTGTTGTCGGCGACACGCTCGCCAAGGGTGACCAGGTCTCCCTGGTCGGCTTCGGCACCTTCCTGGTGCGCGAGCGTGAAGCCCGCACCGGCCGCAACCCGCGTACCGGTCAGACCATCCAGATCGCCGCTTCGAAAACGCCTTCGTTCAAGGCTGGCAAAGCGCTGAAGGATCGAGTAAACTAGCGCGCTTTATCGGGTGCTTAGCTCAGTTGGTAGAGCGTCGCCCTTACAAGGCGAATGTCGGCGGTTCGAACCCGTCAGCACCCACCAAGTGCAACCCCGACTCTGGTTGCACTGCATCAATACGGAGCGGTAGTTCAGCTGGTTAGAATACCGGCCTGTCACGCCGGGGGTCGCGGGTTCGAGTCCCGTCCGCTCCGCCAACTCCGAGAAAGGCGCCCTTGTGGCGCCTTTTTCTTTTTTGGCTATTGCGATGCAGGGCGGAAGAAGGTCAAGGGCGTTTGCACCACAGAGGACACGGAGAAGGGAAAGGAATTTGGTTCGGGCGGGCAGGGCGCTTAGCCCCGGGAATCGAATCGGGGCGCGTTCTCCCTCGCAGTCGAATCGACGGGGCCCATGCCATGATTCTGGCGCGGACCGCGCTAACGCGTGGCTGGGCCCTCGGCGCAACTTCGATCCCTTCCAAAGACGCGATTCTCTGGCCTTCACGTGGTTCGGTATTGTCTTTCTCCGTGCCCTCCGTGTCCTCTGTGGTGCAATAACGCTTGATCGTGCTGACCTTCTTCGTGCCTTCGTGGTCGGCCCTCAAGCGCAGACGCGCGCCGGCGTGCCTGCTACCATCAGCGGCTGATTCCCGATTCCCTCTCCACGGCGGAACGAGCAGAGACCATCATGTTGCAAGCGATTCGTGATCGGGCGAGCGGCTGGCTCGCCTATGTGATCATCGGCCTGATCACCATTCCCTTTGCCCTGTGGGGGCTCGGGGAATATTTCGGCGGGGCCGGCCCGCAGGTGGCGGCCGAGGTGAACGGCACGGATATCGCGGTTCGCGACGTGCATCAGGAGGCGCGCACCCAGCGCGACCAGATGGCGCAGATGTTCGGCGGCGAGATTCCCGATGACCTCCTCGACGAGCAGGGTATCCGGCTACAGGCCCTGGAGACGCTGATTCGGCAGGAACTGCTGCGCCAGGCCGCCGATTCCGCCGGGTTCAAGGCCGCGGGAGACAGTGTGCTGCGCGAGATCCGCGCGATGCCGGTGTTTCAGGAGGAGGATCGCTTCAGCCGCGAACGCTACAGTCAGTTGCTGAATGCCCAGCGGATCAGTCCGGCGGATTTCGAGCAGGACATCGCCCGCAGCATCGTCATGTCGCAGATCCAGCGTGGTCTTCAGGCCACCGGCGTGGTGCCGGAGGCCCTGATCGAGGACTTCAGCCGCCTGCGCAATCAGACTCGGGTCGCGAGCTGGACCATCTTCTCCGCGGACGACTTCGACCGCCCCGACGTGGTCGACGATGACGCCATCCAGGAATACTACGAGGCCAATCCGGACGAGTTCACCACGACCGAACGTGTACGCGTGAACTATCTGCGTCTGGATCCGGAAGGCCTGGAGGCCGGGGTCGAGGTGAGCGAGGATGAGGTGCGGGAGCACTATCGGATGAATCGCAGCCGCTACGAGGAGCCGGAGCTGCGCGAGGTGCGCCAGATCCGTATTCAGGACACGGGCGAGGACGGTGAGGCCCGCATCCGCGAGATACGTGAGCGTCTGGAGGACGGCGAGGACTTCGCCGAGCTGGCCGAGGAATACTCGGAGGACAGCCTGACAGCCGATCGAGGTGGCCGCCTTGGGGAGATTGCGCGCGGTGATCTGGATTCCACCCTGGAGACGGTGATCTTCACCCTGCCGGAGGATCTGATCAGCCAGCCGGTGCGAACCGAGCGCGGGTGGTTCGTCCTCGAGGTCACCGATATCCAGGAAGTGCAGCCGCAGCCGTTGGAGGAGGTTCGCGACGAGGTCGAGCAGGATCTGCGCGACCGTACCGCCGAACAGATGCAGATTGACGCCCTGGACGATTTGATGGCGCTGGCGATCGAATTCCCGGACAGCCTGGAACCGGCGGCCGATGCGACGGGCCTGGAAATCCAGACGAGTGACTGGTTCTCTCGCGATTCCGGTGAGGGCATTGCGAATCACCGATCGATTCGCGAGGCGGCGTTTGATCCGCGGGTGCTGGAGGACGGCAACAACAGCGAGGCGATTGATCTGGAGGATGGTTCGACCGTGGTGCTGCGCATCGACGAACACGAGCCGTCGGAGGTGCGTCCTCTGGCCGAGGTGGAGGACGAAATCCGTGATGGTCTGCAGCG
This sequence comes from Thioalkalivibrio sp., assembly GCF_041685615.1. Classification (GTDB taxonomy): domain Bacteria; phylum Pseudomonadota; class Gammaproteobacteria; order Ectothiorhodospirales; family Ectothiorhodospiraceae; genus Thioalkalivibrio. Next base: position 49,214 of record NZ_JAWLFK010000001.1, on the reverse strand, counting down.
CCAGGCGGCCGCCGATGCCGCGCGAGAAGAGGGCGAGGCGTTGATCGAGCGCCTGCACGACGCCGATGACTGGACGGCGGAGGTCGAGGGGGACGCCGATTGGAACCGCTCGGTCGAGGTCACGCGCGACCGGGCGGCCGAGCTGCCTACCGGGTTGCAGGATCACCTGTTCCGTCTGCCGGCCCCGGGCGAGGGCGCGGTGGAGATCGCCGGTGCCCGGATCGGGGGCGGTGATTTCGCGGTGACCGTGCTGGAAGAGGTGCGCATGGACGAGGACGAGGTCGATGCGGCGGCGCGCCAGGAAGCGCGTGATCAGCTCGGCAATGCCTACGGGAGTGCGGAGTTCCGTGCCTATCTGGCCTGGCTGGAAGAGCAGGCGGACATTGAGCGCTTCCCGGAGGCGCTCGACTAGCCTGAATCGGCGTGCCGGGAGGTCATAGGACGTTCCGCCACGACGGACACGGAGAAAGTCGATCGCGTTTGCCCGCACGGGGCGGGTCTCACCGGATCCCGCCGGCTATGAAGCCGTGCAGATCCTCCGCTTCCTCGGTGCACCCGGTGGTTGAACGCCCTTGCCGGGTCGTCCGTGATACAGAACGGGCTTGACTGGCCGAGGCAGGGTTGCGGCCCGCAGACATGGAAAAGCCCGGCTTCGCTCACGCGGGCCGGGCTTTTCCATTCCTGCCGCCTGAAGAGGCGACATGAAGGCTGGAAGCGGGCGAGCTACTTGTCGAGACCAATCTCGGCCGCGCCCAGGCCGACCGTGTTGTAGCCGGAGTCCACGTACATCACCTCGCCGGTGATCCCGGCTGCGAGATCGGAGCAGAGGAAGGCGCCGGCGTTGCCAACCTGCTCGGTGGTCACGTTTCGCCGCAGCGGGGCGTTGGCCTCGACGTGGTCCAGGATGCGCTTGAAATCGCCGATTCCGGAGGCCGCGAGGGTGCGGATCGGGCCGGCGGAGATCGCGTTCACGCGGGTGCCCTCCGGCCCCAGGTTGTACGCGAGGTAGCGCACGTTGGCCTCCAGGCTCGCCTTGGCCAGACCCATCACGTTGTAGTTGGGCATGGAGCGTTCGGCTCCCAGATAGCTGAGGGTCAGGATGGAAGCGTCGCGATCCTTCATCATGCCGCGTCCGGCCTTGGCCAGAGCCGCGAGGCTGTAGGAGCTGACGTCATGCGCGATGCGGAATCCGTCGCGGGTCATGTTGTCGAGGAAGTCGCCCTCCAACTGCTCCTTGGGCGCGAAGGCCACCGAGTGCACCAGGATGTCGATCCCGTCCCAGTAGTCGTCCAGGTGTTCGAAGACCTGCTCGATCTCGCGGTCGTCTTCGACGTTGCAGGGCACGAGGATGTCGGAATCGAAATCCGCGACCAGCTTTTCAACGCGATCGCGCAGGCGCTCGTTCTGATAGGTAAAGGCGAGCTCGGCGCCCTCGCGATGCATGGCCGCGGCAATGCCGTAGGCGATGGAACGGTTACTGGCAACGCCGACGATGAGTGCGCGCTTGCCCTTCAGAAAACCCATTTGAAACTCCTTGGCTCAGATCCGTGCCGACGCACCCGGGCGGGTCGTCGCGACGGCGTCCGACCGCCGGCGGAACCGGGGGGCGGACGCGACTGTCTCCGGATCATACCGATGTGCCGCAAGCGCGGCCAGCACCCGGTGAGCCGGAGCAAGTGGCTTGCTATAGTGCCGGTGTCTGCCCGATACCCGCGGTCCCCGTGATCGCTCGCCCGGGGTCCCGCAACGGGATGGCCGGACCGCCACAGCAACAAGCCGGAGGCCCTGTGAGTCGTCATTTTGGTTGGATCGTGACCCTGATCGTGCTGGGCATCCTGCTGTTGCTGGTGATGGTCCAGATCGACCGCCAGTGGCAGCGCATGGCCGGCATGCAAAGCACCATGAGCGAGCAGGCCCGGGACTTGCGGGCGCTGCGGCGCAGCCTGCAGGGGCTGGAATCGGATCTCGCGTCCGGGCGCTTTGCCGGCATGGAGGCAGATCAGGCCCCGCGGGTCGACGAGGTGCCATCGGCCTTCCGCCGCGCGGCCCGGTCGGTGGAGCAGGAGGACTACGCCGAAGGCGACTGGCTGGTGCAGGCCTTTGGCACGGGGCTGGACACGATCACGCCGTATGTCTCCTCCGACGCTTACGCGTCCGAGGTGCAGAATTACGTGCTCGAGTCACTGGTGGTGCGCGACCCGGAGTCGCTGGAGTGGCAGGGGCTGCTGGCCGAGTCCTGGGAATTCGACGATAGCGGCACGGAACTGACCTTCCAGCTGCGCCCGGGGCTTCAGTTCTCCGACGGTGAGCCGCTGACGGCCGAGGACATCGAGTTCACCTTCGATTTCCTGATGACCGATGCCATCGCGGTCCCGCGGGCGCGTGCCTTCCTGGAAAAGGTCGAGGCGGTCGAGGCGACGGATGAACGCACGGTCCGGTTCACCTTCGAGGAGCCGTACTTCGATGCCATGCGAGTTGCCGGTGGCCTGGACGTGCTGCCGAAGCACTTTTACGAGCGCTACCTGGAAGAGCCCGAGACCTTCAACGAGTCGCGGGGGATCCTGCTCGGCTCCGGGCCGTACCGTCTGGAGGATCCGTCTGGCTGGACCCCGGACGCCGGACGCATCGAGCTGGAGCGCAACCCACGGTACTGGGGGCCGGTGGAGCCGCCGCTGGACCGGCTGGTGTGGCGCGTGATCCAGAACGACAGCGCGCGTCTGACAACTTTCCGCAACCAGGACATCGATGTCTACAGCGCACGACCGCGCGAATATGCCCGGCTGCGCGACGACGAGGCGCTGCGCGAGCGCGCGGATACCCACGAATACATGAGCCCCACGGCGGGGTATTCCTTCATCGCCTGGAACCAGCAGCGCGATGACGAGCCGACGCGATTCGCCGACCCGCGGGTACGCAAGGCGATGAGCTACCTGACCGATATCGACCGGCTGATCGAGGAGGTTATGCTGGGCTATGCCGAACGGGCGATCTCGCCGTTCTCCCCACGCAGCGAGCAGCATAATCCCGATCTCGAGCCGATCCCGTATGACGTCGAGCGCGCCACGGAACTGCTGGCCGAGGCCGGCTATCGCGAGCGCAACCGTGATGGCGTACTGGTCGACGAGGACGGCGAGCCGTTCTCCTTCGAACTGACCTACTTCCAGGACAACGAGGACACCCGCCGGATCGCGCTGTTCCTGCGCGACCTGTATGCCCGTGCCGGCGTCGAGATGAAACCGCAGCCGACCGAGTGGTCCGTGATGCTCGAAAAGCTCAGCCGCCAGGACTTCGATGCCATCACACTGGGGTGGACCAGTGGCGTCGAGGTGGATATCTACCAGATGTTCCACTCCAGCCAGACCGTCTCCGGTGGCGACAACTTTATCCACTACGAGAACCCTGAAATGGACGCCGTCATCGAGGAGGCGCGCGGCGAGGTGGACGAGTCCGCGCGCATGGACCTGTGGCGCGAGGCCGAGCGCATCCTGCTGGAGGACCAGCCGTACACTTTCCTGATGCGACGTCAGACCCTGGCCTTCATCGACCGGCGCATCCAGAACCTGGAGCAGACCGCGCTGGGGCTCAATCTGGGCGCGGTTCCGCTGGAGATCTACGTCCCGTTCGAACAGCAGCGCTACGGGCAGTAGCCGGCGATGCGCATGGCAGCGGAAGGGGCGGGAGGCCGGCGCGCGCGATGCTGACCTATATCCTGCGCCGCATGATCCTGATGGTGCCGACCCTGGTCGGCATCACCGTGGTGGTTTTTGCCGTGATGGCGGCCGCGCCCGGTGGCATCAGCGCCCTGACCCTGGTGGAGGGCCAGGGCCTGGAGCCGCAGGCGCAAAAGGCGATGGAAGAGTACTACAACCGCCTCTATGGCCTGGATCAGCCGGCACCGGTGCAATTCGGGCGCTGGCTGAACAATATCTCGCCGGTGGGTTTTGCCCAGGACGAGGATGGCTCGTTGACGGGATGGCCCCACTTCAAGGTCCCCAATCTGGGCACCAGCTTCCGCTACGGTCGGCCGGTGACCGACCTGATCGCGGAACGCCTGCCAATCACGCTGTTGCTGAACGTTTTGTCCATCCCCCTGATCTACATCGTTGCGGTCGCCGTGGGGGTGCGGGCGGCCACCCAGCATGGTCAGGCCTTCGACTCGCAGTCCGGCGTGGTGCTGCTGGCCCTGTGGTCGGTTCCGACCATGCTGGCGGGAGTTTTGCTGATCGGCTTTTTTGCCTCTGACCAGTTCTGGCAGTGGTTCCCCACCGGGGGGCTCAGCCAGCGTGCGGCGCTGGACATGACCTTCCTGCCCACGGTGGAGGTGGTCTGGGCGCTGCCGTTGCTGCTGATCCTACCGTTTCTGGGGACGGCCCTGGGGGTCTACCTCGCTCGTGCCCTGCCCGCCCTGATTCGCGGCGGACTCGGCGCCGTGCTCGGGGCGCTCTGTGGCTGGCTGATGTTCCGCGATCTGGCGATGGCCGGGATGGTCAGTACAGCCGTGGCCGTGATCATCGGGGTCGCGGTGGGCTGGCTGATCGCGCACAGCGACTGGGGTGTACTGCGCGGCTTCTACCTGGGCACGCTGGGGCTGGGCGCCGGGCTGGCGCTGGCCCTCGGACTGGCGCCGGGGGACATGGTGCCGGGCTTCCTGCTGGACCGGGCCTGGCACCTGGTGCTGCCGGTCCTGTGCCTGTCCTACGGCGGGCTGGCGTTCCTGGCCAAGCTGTCGCGTTCGGCGGTGCTGGAGAACCTGACCTCGGACTACGCGCGCACGGCGCGCGCCAAGGGGGTGGCCGAGCACGACGTGCTGTGGCGCCACGTGTTCCGCAATTCCCTGCTGCCGCTGATCACCGTGTCGGCCACCCTGTTGCCCTCGCTGCTGGCGGGCTCGGTCATCGTGGAGGCGATCTTTTCCATCGACGGCATGGGCAAGCTGGCGGTGGAGGCGGTGCAGACCCGCGACCGCGAGCTGGTGCTGTCGATCACCCTGATCTCCGGCATGCTCACCCTGGTTGGCTACCTGCTGGCCGATCTTGCTTATGCCATCGTCGACCCGCGGGTGAACTATGACTGAGGCCCGATCCAATCCGGGAACCGGGGAGCGCCGCAGTCGTTCCTGGGTGCGGCGTGTGGTGGGCGAGATCCTGCTGCGCTGGGGGGCGCGTCTCGGGATCGCCTGGATCGCGCTGCTGACGCTGGTGGCGATCTTCGCACCGGTGCTGGCGACGTCCTACCCGCTGCTGCTGCAGACTGCCGACGGCGCGTGGTCCATGCCGTTTCTGCGCTACCTGACGGCGGCGGACGTGACTCTGTTCGGGATGCTGGTGCTGGCGTTGGTCTTCTGGCGCCTGCCCGGGCGCCCGTGGCGGCGCTTGGGCTTGTGGGCGGTGCTTGGTGCGGTACTGGCCGTGGTCGCCTGGCAGACGGTGTCGCCGCCATCGTTGGTGATCCACGAGCAGTACCGCGAGGCCGAACGGATGGGCGAGTACCAGACGGTGATTCGCGCGCCGATCCCGTATTCGCCGCGCGACTACCTGCGCGACTACGCCGACACCGGGCTGGAGGCTCCGCGCGAGTCCCCCGAGCGGGTGCACTGGTTCGGTACCGACGACACCGGCGCGGACGTGCTCTCGCGCATGATCCATGCCTCGCGGATCGCGCTGTCCATTGGCTTCATCGCGACCGGAATCGCGCTGGGGATCGGCGTGATCCTCGGTGGTTTGATGGGCTATTTCTCGGGGATCGTAGACATGATCGGGATGCGCCTGGTGGAGATATTCGAGGCCATCCCGACGCTGTTCCTGTTGCTGACGTTTGTCGCCTTCTTCGGGCGCTCGCTGTACCTGATGATGCTGATCATCGGCCTGACGTCGTGGTCGGGCTATGCGCGCTACGTGCGCGCGGAGTTCCTGCGCCTGCGCCAGCAGGACTTTGTTCAGGGCGCCATCGCGTCGGGGCTGTCGCTGCCGTCGATCCTGTTCCGGCACATGCTGCCGAACGGGATCGCGCCGATCCTGGTCGCCGCCAGCTTCGGCGTGGCGTCAGCGATCCTCGCCGAGGCCACGCTCTCGTTCCTCGGCCTGGGGCTGGTCGATGATCCCTCCTGGGGGCAGATGCTGAACCAGGCCGTACAAAGCTCCACCTTCAACTGGTGGATGGCGGCCTTTCCCGGCGGGGCGATCTTCCTGACCGTGTTCGCCTACAACCTGATCGGCGAGGCCCTGCGCGACGCGGTCGACCCGCACGCCCGTTCGGCGGCGCGCACTGCCAATCGCGACGCCGATGCCCGTCCGGCCGCCGGCGCTGCTGGTGCCACCAGTGGCGGGGTGCGCTGATCATGCTGGAGGTCCGCAACCTGCAGATCCGTCACCGCGACAGCGCCGAGGCGCTGGTCGAGGATGCGAGCTTTACCATCCGCGCGGGCGAACTGTTCGCCCTGGTGGGTGAATCGGGCTCCGGCAAGTCGATCACTGCGCTGGCGATCATGCGCCTGCTGGATGCGGGCTTCGAGCGTCCCACGGGCGAGGTCTGGCTGGCCGGGCACGAAGGTCGACAGGAATTGCTGGGACTGCCGTCCACGGCGATGCAGCACGTGCGCGGCGACCGTGTCGGCATGATCTTTCAGGAGCCGATGACCTCGCTGAACCCGGTGCTGACCGTGGGCGACCAGATCGAGGAGGTGCTGCGCCTGCACCGCCCGCAGATGAGTCCGGAGCAGCGCGCCGCGCGGACCCTGGAGGTCCTGCGCGAGGTGCAGCTGCCGAACCCCGAGCAGCGCCGCGACGAGTTTCCGCACAAGCTCTCAGGCGGCCAGCGCCAGCGCGTTATGATCGCCATGGCCCTGGTTGCCGAGCCAGATCTGCTGATCGCGGACGAGCCGACCACCGCGCTGGACGTGACCATCCAGGCCGAGATCCTGAAGCTGATCGACCACCTGCGCGAGAAGAACGGCATGGCGGTACTGCTGATCACCCACGACTTCGGGGTGGTTGCCTCGGTGGCCGATCGCGTGGCGGTGATGCGCAAGGGGCGCCTGGTGGAGCAAGGGGAATGCCTGCCGCTTCTGCGCGATCCGCAGGATGCCTATACCCGCAAGCTGATCCAGGCGCTGCCGGAGAACCTGCCACCGCTGCCGCCGGTGCCGGGAGCGGGGCGAGACGCGTTGTTGCAGGTGTCCGGGCTGCAGGTGCACTTCCCGGTGCTGAAGGGACTGTTGCGCCGTCAGGTGGACGTGGTACGGGCGGTGGACGACGTCAGTTTCGAACTGGACAACGGCGAGGTGTTGGCGGTGGTGGGCGAGTCCGGCTGCGGCAAGACCACGCTGGGTCGGGCCCTCCTGCGTCTGGTCGAGCCCACCGGTGGCGAGATCTGCTACCGCGGCGAGTCGCTGACCCGTATGCCACGCAAGCCGCTGCGCCGGCTGCGGCGCCACTTGCAGGTGGTGTTCCAGGACCCGGCCTCGTCGCTGAACCCGCGCCTGAACGTGCTCACGCTTCTCACCGAACCGATGGCGGTGCACGGGATCGGCGCGAACCAGGATGAACGGATTGCCCTGGCCGGCCGGGTACTGGATCAGGTGGCGTTGCCGGAAGATACCCTGTGGCGCTATCCGCACGAGTTCTCCGGTGGCCAGCGCCAGCGTATCGCCATCGCGCGGGCGCTGGTGCTGGATCCGGACGTGATCATCTGCGACGAGGTCACCAGCGCTCTGGACGTGTCGGTACAGGCCGAGGTGCTGCAGATCCTCGGCCGACTGCGTGCAGAGCGGCGTCTGGCGATGATCTTTATCACCCACGACATGGGTGTGGTGGAGTACTTCTCCGACCGCATGCTGGTCATGCACGACGGGCGCATGGAGGAGATTGGCACCACCGCCGAGGTGCTGGCCAATCCGCAGGCCGACTACACCCGGCACCTGCTGAGCGCCGTGCCGCGCGTGTCGCGCTATCTGTAAGCCCGCCCCTCCCGTTTCGGGGACCGGCAGCCTTTCGCTGGCCATGCCTGTTGGGGACACCACAGAGTGCACCGCGCACGCGGCGCAATTCGATCATGGGGGTCGCAGGATGGTGCCATTTCGAACCGGGGCACGTTGTTTGGGCCTCCCCGCGGAGAAGTGCCGCAGGCCTGGGTGCGTTTTGGGCGCCCCACCGCATCGAATCCTTTCTTGCGTTCCCCTGCGTCCTCCGTGCCCTCCGAGTGAACAACAAGCCTTGCGACGCTGTGACGGAGCAGGATTTACTTCTGGCAGGTGGGGCAGTAGCTGCTGGCGCGCTGCCCGATGCGGCGGGTGCGCAGGACGCTGGCACATACGTGGCAGGTTTCCCCGGCGCGTCCGTACACCCGTAGGGACTGGCGGAAATAGCCGTGTGTGCCGTCCTCGCGCAGGAAGTCGCGCAGGGTGGTCCCGCCCTGTTGGATGGCCTCGGCCAGCACGGCCTTGACGTGCGCCGCCAGCCGCTGGTACTCGACGCGGGTCACCCGGCCGGCCGCGCGCCCCGGGCGGACCCCGGCGAGGAACAGGGCCTCGGTGGCGTAGATATTGCCGACCCCGACCACGTTGGCCTGGTCCATGAGAAAGGCCTTCACCGGGCCGCGACGGCCGCGGCTGCGCCGGAACAGGTAGTCGCCGCCAAACGCGGGGTCCAGCGGTTCTGGCCCCAGTCCCGCCAGCAACGGGTGGGGGCTGCCGTCGGACGGGAGTGGCAGGCAGCAGCCGAAGCGGCGCGGGTCATGCAGCCGGAGCTGGTACCCGTTGTCGAGATGCAGGATCAGGTGGTCGTGCCGGCGCAAGGGGGTCTCCGGCGTGCAGTGGCGCAGGCTGCCGGACATTCCCAGGTGCAGGAGCAGGCCCGCACGGTCGGTTTCCAGCAGCAGGTATTTCGCGCGGCGGGCGAGGCCACGCACGCGGGCGCCGGCCAGCTGCGGGGCCAGCTCGCCCGGCACCGGCCAGCGCAGGCGCGAGTCACGGACCTCGAAGGCCGTGATGCGCCGTCCCGCCAGCAGGCGTGCGAGGCCGCGCCGGGTGGTCTCGACCTCCGGCAGTTCAGGCATGTACGCCCTCGATCTCCAGAAGCAGTTCCTGGCGACAGATGTCGCCGCGCACCCATTGCACGGTGGGGCCCGGCTGGACGGCCTTGTAGTGTTCTGCCAGCACGGCGGCAACGCGGGATCGATGTTCAGGGTGGCGCAGGTAAACCCGCAGCCAAGACGGTCGGGGAAGTTCGCGCCCGGCGGTGTCATGCAGTGCCTGGAGGTTGGCGAGGGTCTCGTGTGCCTGGGCGACGACGTTGTCGGGATGCCGGCTCTCGTGGCCGACAATGCTGGCGGTCCCGGAGAGCAGGACCAGCGGGCCGTCGTTCGTGGCCAGACGGGTGGCGCGGGCAAAGGTCGGGCTCTTCGGGCTGTAGCGCTCCGGGTAGTGATAGGCGCTGACCTGCCGGGGGTTTTCGATCGGCTCGGCCGGGGTCCGGGTGGCGATGAGATAGATGATCAGCGTGCGCTGGTCGCTGCCGATCGCGGTTGCCGCGGGCATCCCTGCCTGCGGAATCTCCAGGGCCTCCAGGGCGTCCGCCCGGCCCATGCAGAACGCCTGGTAACGTTCGATGCCGTTCTCCTCGGCGTGGATGTCGCCGAAGAAGTTCCAGATGCGGGCCAGGTGCTCGAAACCCCGCGCGCGGCAGGCGTCGAGCAGCGCCCGGTAGGCCGCTTCCGTCTGGACCCGCAAATCGTGGTCCGGCCCGACCCAGGTCGCGAACAGGACCTCGTCGTATTCCAGCAGGTGGAGGGGTCCTTCGTGGCTCGCCTTCGGCGTTCCCTGGGCCGTCCAGCACTCGGCATAGTCGTCCGGTTCCAGCGCACGCAGACCGGGATGCACCTCCAGTAGACGGCGGCCACCCTCGATCCCTGCCGGATCGCGTAAACGGATGCGCAGCCCCGAGTCGGGGCCTGCGGCGGCTTCCGGTATGAGCTGGCTGCGCAGGGTGAGAGGCATCGCCTATTCCTCTTCCAGTAACGCGAGCAGATCCTCGGTCCAGCGCACGGCCTCTAGATAGAGGCGGCTGGAGACCGGCGCGGGCACGGGGGTAGGGGCGGGGTCCGGCACAGTGACCGGGCCCTCGAAGGCGTCGATGGTTGCCAGCAGCGGTGCCAGTGGGCCGGTGCTTTCCAGCAGGGCCTGCTCCATCTCGCTGGAGAGGTGCAGCTCGCCCAGGATGCGCCGCAGCGGCACGCCCAGTACGCGATCCAGGCCTGAGAGCATGCCCAGGGTGAAATAGCGTTCGCATTCCTCGGGGGGCAGGTCCAGGGCGCGTGCCATCAGCATGCCCATGCGGGCGCGGATCATGACCTGTTCGAGCCCCTGGGTCTGACCGCCGGAACCGCGCAAGACCATCAGCATGGCGAGGCGCTTGATGCGCCCCTGTCCCAGGCGCAGGATCGCGTCGTGCAGGGAATCGGTCGCGCGCCGGCCGCGGTAGGCCGGGCTGTTGGCGATGCGCAATAGCTGGAGGGCAAGCCCCGGTTCGGCGGCGATCAGGCCCTCCAGCTCTTCCGGCGTGGGGTCGGGCGCCTGCAGCGCCTTCAATAGCCGCAACAGGGCGAGTTCGAGGCTCTCCAGACGCTGGCCTTCGATAACGTGGGGGAAGGACAGGTGAAACCCCTGGAAGAGGCTGAACCCGAGGCGCCGGCAGTGGGCATATGCCTCGGCGGTCTCGACCTTTTCGGCCAGTAGTTCGACGCCGAAGCGACGCAGTTTGGCGACTTCCTCTTCCAGGCGTTCCCCTCCCAGGCTGAGCACGTCCAGCTTGACCAGGTCCGCCAGCTCGACCAGTTCGGCGTGGCTTTCCTGGAACTGGTAGTCATCCAGCGCGATGCGAAACCCCTCGCCCTTCAGCCGGCGCACCGCGGCGATCACCTCGGCATCGATCTCGACATCCTCGAGGATCTCCAGCACCACCTGCTCCGGCGGCAGGCTGGTTATGACCTCGTGCTCGAGAAAGCCGCGCGTCAGGTTGACGAAGGCGAGGTGCTTGCCGACCAGGTGCTCCAGGCCGATGTCGATGAAGGCGCTGCGCAGGAGATCGGAGGTGGCCAGATCGCCGTCGGTGACCGAAGCGGCATCCAGGTGACCCGCGCGGAAGAGGAGTTCGAAGCCGACCAGATTCTCCTGATCGTCGAAGATGGGTTGCCGGCCGACAAAAATTGGTTGCATGCTTGCGCTTGGTCAAGAACGGATGGGCGGCCACGGCTGTGTGAGGCAGGCCGGCTCGGGAGGAACACACGCACCATGGATTCGATCAATGCGCCATTTGGCGAAGTCGTAGAGTTGCGCCAGATCCTGCACGACTCGGGGGTTCCGCTCCTGCGGATTATTATCCGCGATGGCGGACGTTATACCAAAATCGAAGTGGATCCGGCGACGGCGCATCGTTGGGGGCGTGTGATGACGCGCTGGGCAGAGACCGCCGCCGAAGGCAATGACGCGCCCGGGGCGGGCGGGCAGGCCGATCCGGTTTGAGCAAACGCCGAGGCGTCTCGGGTGAGTGCGGTCTGGATCCGGGGTCCTTCGGCCGCGTACATTGCGGAACGCCCACACAGAAAGGGCCCGGCTCCGCGTTCGCGGGCCGGGCCCTTTCATTCCCGTAACCGGGCCATCGTGCTGTAGGGCGCGATTACTTGATCTTGGCTTCCTTGTACATCACGTGTTTGCGGACGACGGGATCAAACTTCTTGATCTCCATCTTCTCGGGCATGTTCCGCTTGTTCTTGGACGTGGTGTAGAAGTGGCCGGTGCCGGCGGAGGACACCAGGCGGATCTTGTCGCGTGCGGACTTGGCAGCCATCGTGAAGCCTCCTTAGATCTTTTCACCGCGGGCACGGCAGTCCGCCAGGACCGCGTCGATGCCGCGCTTGTCGATAATGCGCATGCCCTTGCTGCTGACGCGCAGGCGTACGAAACGGTTCTCGCTCTCCACCCAGAAACGGTGGGAGTGCAGATTGGGCAGGAAGCGCCGCCGCGTCTTGCGGTGGGCGTGCGAAACGTTGTTACCGGTCGCCGGGCGCTTGCCGGTCACCTGACATACTCGGGCCATCGGGGACTCCGGAATTTGGGTCTACCAGAAAGACGGCGGACTATAGCGCAGCACCGGGGGCGGCGCAAGGGATGCCGGGCCGAAAACCGGGGTCTGCGGCCGGAGAATCCGGGGAATGCATGCTTCCGGACTTGTCGCCGTCAGTGGAGGTTCCCCTGGTGACGGTGTTGGCATTGGCCGGATGCGGTCCCCTGCACATGGGCCCAGTCGAGCATCGCGTCGAGCGGCATTGGTCGGGCGATGCCGTGGCCCTGGGCCGCATCGCATCCGTATTCGCGGAGCCGCTCCAGGGTGGCCGCGTCCTCCGCGTCCTCCGCGTCCTCCGCGCCTTCCGCGACGACGTTCAGGCCCAGATCCCGCGCCAGGCTGATGCTGGCGCGGGATCTGGGCGTCGACCGGGTGCCCCAGCATCTGACGCATGAAGGCCTGGTCGATCTTGAGGGTGGTGACGGGCATGCGCTTGAGATAGACGAGCGATGAGTAGCCGGTGCCAAAGTCGTCGATGGCGAGTTCCAGGCCCGCCCCGGTAAGGCGCCGCAGTGCGCGGATTACCTCATCGGGGTCGGCCATCACGGCGGTCTCGGTAAATTCGAGTTCCACCGCGCAGGGCGGCAGGCCGGAGGCGTGGACCTTTTTCAGCAGGTGCTCGGCAAAGAGCGGATCCAGGAAGTTGGGGGCCGAGATGTTCACACTGACCGGCATTTCCAGGCCCTGCGCGCGAAGCCGGGTGATGTCGGCCAGTGCCAGGTCGAGGACCCGGTCCGTGAGGGCGTGGATCAACCCGGTGCGTTCGGCGGGCGGGATGAACGCCCCGGGCGCGATGCGTCCGCGGGTAGGATGCTCCCAGCGCAGCAGGGCCTCGAGACCCATCACGTGCCCGCTCGCGAGCTCGACCTTGGGCTGGTAGTGCAGGTGCAGCTAGCCATCGTAGAGCGCGCTCTGTAGCTAGCCCAGCAGTTCCACCGTGTCCAGGCTGTGGTCGTCGCGGTGCCGGTTGTAACTACGAGAACGGCGGCCGGAGTGGCTGGCCTCGTGCATCGCCATCCAGGCCTTGGTGAGCAGGCGGGTCGGTTCGTCCTGTTCATGGAAAGGAAAGGACGACACGCCCGCGTGGGCGCCGAGATAGACCGGGATATCGAGAACCTCGAACGGGGCCTGCAGGCTGTCGATCGCGCTGCGTGTGACCGCCAGGGCGTCCTTGCGGCTGCGGTGCGGCAGGATCAATGCGAAGTGGTCGTCATGGACGTGGAACAGCGTGGCGCCGGCGGGTGCGGCCACCGCTTGCAGGCGCTGGGTAATGGCACGCAGCAGGGGGCGTTCGGCGGCGAAGCCCAGCGCGCCGATGCTGTCGGGGTAGTTGTCCATCTGCAGGCTGATCACGAACACACGGGTGGCTCGGGCCTCGGGGCGGTCCGCCTCCTGCATCAGTTGGTGCACGTACTGTTCCAGCGATTCGCGGTTCGGCAGGCCGGTTACCGGGTTGTGGTAGGCCTGTTCCAGGAGCCGGTTGGAGTGTCGGCACACGGTGTCGAACAGCCAGCCGGAGAACCCGCCGAGCACGACATAAATGCCCGCGCGCGTAAGCCAGTTCAGGGCGGGCTGGGCGAGCCCGGCGGCGGTGTCCAGCGGCATCAGGGGGCCGAGGACAACGCCCGCCAGGAGCCCGAAGGCCAGGCCGCCCCACAGGCCGAACAGCGCGGCCCCGAGCAGCACCGGAATCAGGATAAAGTTGAGATAGGCGGTGGACGTGCCGCCAGTCTGGTAGACCAGCAGGGCGATCAGGGCCATCAGCACCACTGCACTGGCACCCCCGGCGAGTCGCCAGTGGCCGGGGATTCCCCGTGAGCGTGCATCCGACCAGGCATCGTACGGGGACTGCGGCATACCGGTTTCCCCGGTTTGTGCTGTTGCCTTGAGGACGCTTACGGACCTTGTGGCGTCCGTGGTGGAATTGTCCTTGCAAGGGTGCCGGATGGTTCGCGCGTCGGCGCGGGGTTGCTGTTGCCGGTCGCGGGGGCTTGGTAGCATCCCCGTTCGAACGGATTTCCACTTTATCGGGCGGGGCAGCATGGCCGATCGGCGTTTGCAGGTCTTTCTTACGGTGGCGCGGCTGCTGTCCTTTACCCGGGCCGCCGAGGTGCTGCACATGACGCAGCCCGCGGTGACCTTCCAGGTGCGTCAACTGGAAGAGCAGCTGGACACCCGGTTGTTCGATCGCAATCACAATCGAGTGACACTGACGGACGCCGGCCGCCTGGTTCAACGATATGCCGAGCGCATCTTTGATACCTACGGCGAGCTGGAGGCGGCCCTGCGTGAGCTGAAGGGTGCGGATGGCGGGGCCCTGGTGATTGGAGCCAGTACCACGGTGGCGGAATACATGCTGCCGGCCCTGCTGGGGGCCTTCCGCCGCGAGCATCCGGATATCGGGATCCGCCTGCGCGTCGGCAATACCGAGAGTGTGGTGGTGATGGTCGAGGAGGGGAGCGTGGATCTCGGCATCGTCGAGGCCCCGGTCACCCATCGCAGCCTGCAGGTGCAGCCCTGCCTGGTGGATCAGCTCCGGCTGATTGTGCCGCCGGACCACGAACTGGCAGGGCGCGACACCGCCCAGGTCGCGGATTTCATCGAACGCCCATTCATATGCCGCGAGGAGGGTTCCGGGACCCGCGAGGTCATCATGGAGTACCTTGGGCACGCCGGATACGACCGCAACAGCCTGCGCGGCTGCATGGAACTGGGCAGCTCGGAGGCGATCAAGGGTGCGGTGGTGGCCGGCATGGGGATCTCGGTGTTGTCCGAGGCGGTGGTGGCCAAGGAACTGTCCCTCGGTGACCTGGTGGCGCTCCCGCTTTCGCCGCCGCTGGAACGGCCGATCTCGCTGGTGCACGCGCGGCAGAAGTTCCGCGTGCCCACGCTGGAGGTGCTGATGCAATTCCTGCGTGGGTACTGCACCGGTTAGGCCCGTTCGCCCCGACCCGAATTCAAACAGGATTGACGCGACATGAAGAATTACTGCGTGGTGCAGCATACGTATTCCGAGTTTCTCGGCCTGATCGAGTCGCAGCTGGAAAAACGCGATATCGGGTTCTCCTATTACCGCCCCTTCGTGGGGCAGGACCTGCCGGGATCCGCCGCGCAGTTCGACGGGTTGTGGCTGCTGGGCGGTGCCTGGCCGACCGCGGATCACGAGGAGAATCCCCAGGTCCCCGATGAGCTTTCGCTGATCGATATTTTCCGCCGTTCGAAGCGTCCGGTGGTGGGAATCGGCATGGGCGGGTTGCTCGTGGCCGAGCAGGCCGGCGGCACCGCCCAGGAGGACCCGATGTACCGCGCCCGCTTCGTCACCGCCCACAAGACCGCGGCCGGGCAGGGCGACGAACTGGCGGAGGCCCTGGACGGCCGCCGGGTCCTGCAGCTGGTCAACGGCCGGGTGGACCTGCCGGAGGACGTCCAGCCGGTCCTGGTGGACGACGACGGCGACTGGCTGGCGGTCCGGCCGGACGAACTGACCTATGGCATCCTGTTCCGACCCGAGATGAAGCCCGGGATGCTCGAGGACATCATCATGGAGGCGCGCCACAACCCGCCCCCGAACATGGGTGAGCTCCTGGGCGAGGCGCGCATGGAATGGGGCGAGATGCAGAAGGTGACCGAGGACGTGATCGTGGCCCTGGTGAAGGCGCTGGGCCTGATGCAGGAACGCCGCAAGATGCCGGTGTTCAGCCTGAAGATCGAGGACGAGGGATGATTCCACCGCTCGGCACGGGCAACGACGGGGGCCTGCCCGGTGGGGATCTCGGCTCGGTGCTCGGCGGCGCGCGCAAGAAGGGCCGCGAGGACCCGGCCAGGGCGATCGCCGAGATCGCCGCGCGGCTGTCGCCCGAGGACCAGGCCAGCTTGCTGAAGTTTGCCCGTTTCCTGGAGCAGGAGTCGCCGGCTCCCGCGCCGGAGCCGGTCCCCGAACCGGAACCCATTCCGCGCCCGGAGAACGAGTCGGTGATCAAGGCGATGCGCCGGCTGTCCGCGACCTATCACATGCTGGATCGCTCCAAGCTGCTGAACGAGACCTCGGCCCTGATGGGGCAGCACGTGATGCAGGGGCGCCCGGCGGTGGAGGTGATCGACGAGCTCGAGGTGGTCTTCCGCACCCATTACGAGAAGGCCGTCGCGCAGGATCCCGCGCGACGGGCGGATGCCGGTGACGACCCGGACTCGGGAACGCCCTCGCGATGATCGACATCCTGCGCCAGTGGTACCAGCGTCATTTCACCGACCCGCAGGTGGTGATTCTGGCGTTTCTGCTGCTGGCGGGGTTCCTGATCATCATCTTTGCCGGGCGTATCCTGGCGCCGCTACTGGCCTCGCTAATCATCGCCTACCTGCTGGAGGGGGCGGTGCAAAAGCTCGCGCGCTTCCACATCCCGCGCATCCTCGCCGTGACCTTCGTGCTGCTGGCCTTTCTGGCGCTGACGGTCGCCGCGCTGTTCAGCGTGGTCCCGCTGATGTCGGCCCAGGTGACCCAACTGGTGCGCGAACTGCCGGGCATGATCTCCGAGGGCCAGAACCTGCTGTTGCAGCTCCCCGAGCGCTATCCACAGCTGATTACCGACGATCAGGTGCTTGAGCTGATGGGCGCCATCCGCGCCGAGGCGACCCTGCTGGGGCAGCGCGTGGTGTCGTTCTCGCTGTCTTCGGCGCGGCACATCGTGGACGTGGTGATCTACCTGGTCGTGGTCCCGCTGATGGTGTTCTTCATGCTCAAGGACCGCGACCTGATCCTCGGCTGGGTGCGTGGTTTCATGCCCCGGGATACCCACCTGGCCAGCCAGGTCTGGCGCGAGGTGAACCTGAAGATCGCCAGCTATGTGCGCGGCAAGTTCATCGAGATCGTCATGGTCTGGGCAGTCAGCTTCCTGACCTTCAACTGGTTCGGGCTGGAGTACGCCGTCCTGCTGTCGTTCATGGTGGGCATCTCGGTGATCATCCCGTATATCGGCGCGGCCGTGGTGACCATCCCGGTCGCCGCGGTCGCGTACTTCCAGTTCGGGCTGAGTTCCGAGTTTGCCTGGGTGCTGATTGCCTACGGGGTGATCCAGTTCCTCGACGGCAATGTGCTGGTGCCATTGCTGTTTTCGGAGGTCGTCAACCTGCACCCGGTGGCAATCATCGCCGCGGTGTTCGTGTTCGGCGGCATCTGGGGCCTGTGGGGGGTGTTCTTCGCCATCCCGCTGGCGACCCTGGTACACGCGGTGATTAAGTCCTGGCCACGTGCCCAGCGGCCTCCGCCGGCGGCCGAGACCGACCCGGCGGAAGCCGTCTCGAAGTAGCCGACATCCCGGACCGCCGCCCCGCCCGCGCGCGGGTTTGGCGGTCTGCCCGTGAAATCAAGAACAAGAAGAGCGCATGACCGGAACCGAGATCCTGATGAACGTGACGCCCCAAGAGAGCCGCGTGGCCCTGGTGGAAAATGGCGTCCTGACCGAGCTGCACCTGGAACGTACCCACCGCCGCGGCATCGTGGGCAATATCTACAAGGGCCGGGTGGTGCGCGTGCTGCCGGGCATGGACGCGGCCTTCGTGGATATCGGGCTGGAGCGCACGGCCTTCCTGCATGCCTCCGACGTGGCCCCGGTGGAGCGCGAGGAGCTCAATGGCCAGGGCATCTCCACGGGGACATCGCCCGCGGGCAATGGCAACGGAAACGGTGCGCCGGCCCCCGCGGCCCGCGAGGGCATCCGCGAGCTGCTGCGCGACGGGCAGGAGATTCTGGTGCAGGCGGTCAAGGATCCGCTCGGCTCCAAGGGCGCGCGCCTGACGACCTACATCACGCTGCCATCGCGCAACCTGGTGCTGATGCCGAACCAGTCCAACGTCGGCGTGAGCACGCGCATCGAGGACGAGGGTGTGCGCGCACGGCTGCGCGAGTCCATCGAGCAGCTGCGCGACGAACTGGCGCCCCAGCACGGCTTTATCGTGCGCACCGCCGCGGAATTGGCGGACTACGAGGCGATGTACAACGACACGGCTTTCCTGAAGAAGGTCTGGGACGGCCTGCAGGAGCGGGCCGCCGGGGCGCCGCCGGGGACCGAGGTCTACGTCGACCTGCCGCTGGTCGAGCGTATCCTGCGCGACATGGTGGGTGTGGATATCGAGCGCATCCGTATCGACTCGCGCGAGACCTATCAGAAGGTCTGTGGCTTCGTGGAGCGCTACCTGCCGGAGTTGATCGGCCGCATCGAACATTATCCGGGCGAGCGCCCGATCTTCGACCTGTTCAACGTCGAGGAGGAGATCCATCGTGCCCTGGAGCGCAAGGTGGAACTGAAATCCGGCGGCTACTTGATCTTCGATCAGACCGAGGCGATGACCACCGTCGACATCAATACCGGTGGCTTCGTCGGGCATCGCAAGCTCGAGGAGACCATCTTCAAGACCAACCTGGAGGCGGCCCAGGCGATCGGTCGCCAGCTGCGCCTGCGCAATCTGGGCGGAATCATCATCATCGATTTCATCGACATGCAGGACGACGAGCACAAGCGCCAGGTGATCCGCGCGCTGGAAAAGGCCCTGGAACGCGATCACGTGAAGACGCAGATCTGCGATGTCTCGCCGCTGGGGCTGGTGGAGATGACCCGCAAGCGCACCCGAGAGAGCCTAGAACACCAGATGTGCGAGCCGTGTCAGGTTTGCGGCGGGCGTGGCTACCTGAAATCGGCGGAGACGGTGTGCTACGAGCTGTTTCGCGAGATCCTGCGCGAAGTGCGTCAGTACGACGCGCGCGAGTTGCGGGTGCTCGCGTCGCAGAACGTGATCGACCTGCTGCTGGACGAGGAATCCGCCGCGCTGGCGGAACTGCAGAGCTTCGTCGGCATCCCCATCCGCTTCCAGGTGGAGACGCTCTACACTCAGGAACAGTTCGACGTGGTTTTCGTCTGAACCAGGGGGATCTGGCCCCCGTCTCCATCCGGGAGGGAGCGACGCCAAGGTGAAACACACGTGCGGACCCAGCAAGGATCGGGGTCCCGGTCGGCCGGACGGGCCGCGTCGTGACCGGGCGCGGGGAAAATGAGCATCCGCGCACGCAATGTGCGGGTGACGCTGGGGGTGCTCCTGGCCCTGGCGCTCACCCTGATGATCGCGGTCCTCGCATTGCGCCTGGCACTGCCCCACTGGGACGGGCTGCATGCGTGGGTGGAGAAAACCGCCAGCGAGCAGCTGGAGCGCGAGGTCACGGCGGCGGGTATCGAGCTGGGCTGGGCCGGCTGGTCGCCGGCGCTCGTGGCACAGGACGTGCGAGTCGAAATGCCGGGCGGCGAGCCCGTCCCCATTGATCGCCTCGGGGTCTCCCTGAGCGCCGGGGCCAGCCTGCGCAGCCGCCATCTGGCCTTCGCCGTGCGAATCGAGGGTGTGGAACTGCGGCTGGTGCGCCACACCGACGGCCAGTTTTCCCTCCACGGTCGCGAGGTTGGCATGGGAGAGGGACGACTGCTCACGTTCCCCGTGGCGCAGTGGCCCGACGTCGAGGCGGAGGGAATCCGGCTGGTCTGGGAGGACCGTGGCGCCGGCCTCGAGTCCGCCGCGCGGCTGGATCGGGCGGCCATGCGAACCGCCCATGACGGGTCGCTGCGGCTTTATCTGGAAGGCGCTCTGGATGCCGGCGGACCGGGTGTGGGCGGATCATTCGAACTGGGTGTGCAGGCCCCAGCGGCGGATCTGCGCGACGCGCGTTTCTTCCTGCGGGCCGACGCACTCGAACTGTCCGCCTGGCAGCCGTGGCTCGCCTACCTCGGCTGGCCTGCCCCCGAGGGTTCGGCCTCGCTGCGCCTGTGGGGCGCCCTCGCGGACGGACGCATGGCCTGGCTCAGAGGGGATCACGAGACCATCCTGAACCTGGCCGGAGAACCGGTGGGGCCGGCTATCGGTCATCGTTTCGACTGGCGCGTGCGCGACGGCCGGCACCAGTCGTCCTGGAGCGGTACCCACCCGGGCTCGGGTGATTTGCGCCTGGCGTACCGTCTGGAGGGCGAACCGCGTGCGCTGGTGGTGGATGCGGTGGAACTGGCAGCGCGGGACGTGGACGTCGAGCCCTATGCGCCCCTGCTGACGCTTCTGCGTGAGGCGGCACCCGAGCTGGCCGGGCGCATCGCCGAGCTGCATCCGCGCGGCACTCTGGACCTCGCCCGCTTCGAGGCGCGGCGCGAGGAGGGGCGCCTGAAGCCGGTCTGGGCCGAAGCCGACGTGCGCGATCTAGGCTGGCGCGCGGCCGATCACGGCCTTGGTGTGCAGGGGGCCGCCGGCTATCTGCAGTGGCGCCGCGGCGGTGTGGAGCTGCTGCTGGACAGCCGCGGCCTGCAAGTCGATGTCCCGCGCGTGCTGGCCGATCCGGTCATTTTGGACAGCGCGCGCGGCCGGCTGCGCGCCGAGCGCGACGACGCGGGTCACTGGCGTCTGGCCGGGGAGGGCCTGCATGCCGCCAATGACGATGCCGCGGTTCGGGGCCGGTTGCGGATGCGGCTGGACGGCCACGAGGCGGGCCCCCGGGTGGACTTCGCCATGGACATCCTGCGTGCCGACGGCGAGCGCGCCGCACGTTACCTGCCGTTGTACCACCTGCCGGAGAACGCCTATCAGTGGCTGGTGGACAGCATCGTCAGCGGTATCTCCACGGGCGGCGGCATGGTTTACCGCGGGCGCGGGAAGGACTTCCCGTTCGCCGGTGACGAGGGCGTGTTCGATCTCTGGGCGGATGTCGAGGGAGGTGTCCTCGACTACCAGGAGGACTGGCCGCGGGCCGAGGACCTCGCGGGCCGGCTCCAGTTCCACAACGCGAGCTTCCGGGCCGAGGGGGCGCGCGGACGCATCTTCGACACCGATATCCGCGATACCCGGATCGGGATCGAGGATATGGAGGATGCCGTCCTCGAGCTGGAGGGTGTGGCCGAGGGCGATGCTTCGGATCTGCTGACCTATCTGCGGGAGGCGGGTCTGCTGGAGGACGCGGCCGAACTGCGCGACCAGGCCCGCTTGGATGGCCCCTTCCGGCTGGGGCTCTCCCTGACCCTGCCGCTGCAGGAAGGACGGCTGGACGAGACCCGCGTTGCCGGGGACGTGGACCTGCGGGGCACCCGCGCCGAGGTCCCGGGCTGGCCCGCGGTGCTGGAGGCCGTGGACGGTCGGGTTCGGTTCGATACCCGCGACCGTATCGTCGCCGAGGAGGTCTCGGCACGGGTCCATGGCGAGGCCGTGACCGTGGGGGCGGACTGGCCACTCGATGGTGAGACCGCGCGGCTGACGGCGCGCGGTGAGCAACCCCTGGACCCGTGGCTGGAGGACTATCCGGAGCTGGCCCGCTATCTGGATGGTTCGGCGCACTGGGAGGCCCAGCTACGCCTCGGCCCGGCGGTGGACGGTGTACGGCTGGATCTCGGGTCGGATCTGGTCGGGGTTGCGATCGACTGGCCGGCGCCGATCGGCAAGCCCGCGGAGGAGGCCCGCGGGCTGGAGGTGACCCTCCCGCTGGGGCATGACGGCGCTGGCATCGGCCACCTGACACTGGGATCAGTCCTGCGGGCCCACATGCGCCTATCGCCGACGGCCGCACCCGAGGATCCGGCGGTCCGCGGTGCCGAGCCCCGTACGGCCGTGCGCGGGATGGGGCTGCAGGCCATGGCCCTGGAGATCGGTGCTCCCCGGGCCAGTCCCCTGGCCCTGCCGGGGTCCGGTGTCTCGGTACGCGCCGGCCTGCCCGAGCTGGATGCGGGGGCGTGGCTGGAGGCCCTGCGCGAGGCGCCCTGGGGCGGTGAGATGGACTTGGGAACGGTTGGCGAGGATGACGGCGAGGGGGATGGAGCGGTGGCGTTGAGCCGCCTGGAACTGGATATCCGCGAGCGCATCCGCTGGGGCGAGCGGGAGTTCCCCGGTGTGCGCTTCCTGGGCCGGCGCGGGGATGCCGGCTGGGATCTGGAAGTGGCCTCCGACTGGCTGGCGGGCGAGGCGCGCTGGCGGCCGATGGCGGCGGGGGGGCGAGACCGCTGGCAGGTGCATCTGAACCGCCTGATCCTGGAGGACCTTGAGTGGAACGGAGCCGCGGATCCCGATCCGGGGGTGAAGCCGGTCGCGGAAGGGACATTCGAGGACCCGAGGATATGGCCGGCGGTGGACCTGACGCTCGACAGCCTGGCGCTGGGGGATTACCGTTTCGCGGACATCGAAATGGGGCTGGAGCCGCAGACGGAAGGACTGGTCATCCGGGAACTGGAGCTGCGGGCCCCGGAGGGCGACCTGCACGCGGATACCGTCGGGGCCTGGCAAGTGAACGCCGATGGTCTGCCGGAGACGCGCCTGGACGCGACCCTGTCCGGCGATGACTGGGGTGCCGCGATGCGCTCGGCGGGGCTCTCGCAGGCCCTGTCCGGCGGCTCTGGAGAGGGCTCGCTGTCGCTGACCTGGCCGGGGCCGCTGTATGCGCCACGGCTTGCGCAACTGGCGGGCTCCATGGATCTGGCACTGGAGGACGGGCGCTTGGCGGATGTGGAGCCGGGGGCCGGGCGCCTGCTGGGGCTGGTCAGCCTGGATGTGCTGCCGCGCCGGCTGCGGCTGGATTTCCGCGATCTGTTCACCGAGGGCCTGACCTTCGGAGAGCTGACTGCGGAGGCCACCCTGCGCGACGGGGATCTCTACGTGCCGACCCTGCGCATGGAGGGACCGTCGGCGCGGGTGCGCCTGAGTGGGCGCACCGGGCTGGTGGCGCGCGATTACGATCACGAGATCGTGGTCGTCCCCAGCCTGCGCACCGCGCTCCCGATCGTCGGGGCGCTGGTGGGCGGGCCCGTGACCGGTGTCGCGGTGCTGCTTGCGGAACGTGTGCTGGGGATTGGCGATCAGATAGAAGAGGCGGCCCGTGTAGTGTACGCGGTGACGGGCCCTTGGGATGACCCGCAGGTGCGTGTGCTGGTACAGCCGGTCACGGACCCCGACGGGGCCGACAACGATTGACACCCGGCAGGGCTTCGGCTGCCCTGGCCGGTCTCGCAACGGACGAGCGGAGCAACATGACTCAGGTAGCGGCCATCCAGATGGCCTCCGGACCCCAGCCCCAGGCGAATCTGCTGGAGGCGAAGCGATTGCTGCAGGAGGCCGCCGACAAGGGCGCGTGCCTGGCCGTGCTGCCGGAGAACTTCGCCTTCATGGGTATGCAGGAAACCGGTGTCCTCGAGATCGCTGAGGTTGCCGACGGCGCCGGGCCGTTACAGGCATTCCTGGCGGAGCAGGCCCGGCGATTGGGGCTGTGGATCGTCGGCGGAACCATCCCGTTGCAGACGAAGGACGGCAAGCGTGCGCGCTCGGCCTGTCTGGTGTTCGACGATCAGGGGCAGCAGGTGGCGCGCTACGACAAGATCCACCTGTTTGATGTGCGTCTGCCCGACAGCACCGAGGCCTACACCGAGTCGAAGGTCTTCGAGAGCGGTGACCGCGTGGTGGTCGTGGATACCCCGGTGGGGCGCATGGGCCTGGCGATCTGCTACGACCTGCGCTTCCCCGAGCTGTTCCGGGCACTGCTGGACCAGGGCGCGGAATGGGTGGCCCTGCCGGCGGCCTTCACCGCGCAGACCGGACAGGCACACTGGGATGTCCTGCTGCGGGCCCGTGCCATCGAGAACCAGTACTACATGCTCTCCGCGGCCCAGGGTGGTTTCCATGTGAACGGCCGCGAGACCTTCGGACACAGCGCCCTGGTGGACCCCTGGGGGCGCGTGGTGGGGCAGCTGCAGCGCAATCCCGGGGTGCTGGTAGCCAATCTGGACCATACTCAGGCCGAGCGCATCCGCAACAGCTTCCCGGCGGTTGAGCACCGCCGCCTGCCGTGCCCCGGAACCACATGATGGCCTTGCGATTGGCCGTGGCGCTGGATAAACCCGCAACGCCCGCGCGCTTGAAAGCGCGAGCGGTGCCCCAAGCTCCATACTGAATGGCCGAACACCGTTCCGTCCTCACTCAGGGGGGACGACGGATCTCCGGAACCCAAGAGGACTCCATGATCGACCGCCTTGCGCAACAGACCCTGCTCGACCCCGCCGGTCTCGGCGACAGCGAGCTGAGCACCCTTCTGGGCACCACCTTCGGTCACGGTATCGATGGGGGGGACTGCTACTTCCAGTTCGCCAGCCAGGAAGGCTGGTCGCTGGAGGATGGCATCGTGAAATCCGCCAGCTTCAATATCGAGCGCGGGGTCGGTATCCGCGTGGTGCGCGGCGAGCAGACCGGGTTCGCCTACTCCGACGACATCGCGATGCCGGCCATGCTGGAGGCCGCGAAGACCGCGCGCAGCATCGCCAGCGCCGGCCAGAGCGGGCGCATCGCGGTGGCGTCGCGTTCGCCCTCGTGCCCGGCGCTTTATGCCCCCGACAACCCGCTGGATTCGCTCGGCGAGCAGGCGAAGATCGATCTCCTCAAGGAAGTGGACGCCGTCGCCCGCGCCGAGGATTCCCGCGTGACCCAGGTGATGTGTTCGCTGGCCGGGGTACACGAGGTTGTGCTGGTGCTCAACGCCCGTGGCGAAATGACCACTGATGTGCGTCCGCTGGTGCGCCTGAATGTGCAGGTCATCGTCGAGCAGGGCGGCCGGCGCGAGTCCGGTACGTCCGGTGGTGGCGGTCGCTTCGGCTACCAGTACTTCCGGGAGGAGGGTCGTGCCGCCGGCTATGCCCGCGAGGCGGTGCGCCAGGCCCTGGTGAACCTTGAGGCACGCGAGGCCCCGGCCGGCACCATGAAGGTGGTGCTGGGCCCCGGCTGGCCGGGCGTGCTGCTGCACGAGGCCATTGGCCACGGGCTGGAGGGGGATTTCAACCGCAAGGGGACCTCGGCGTTCTCCGGGCGCGTCGGCGAACAGGTGGCGGCCCGGGGCATCACCATTGTCGACGACGGCACCCTGGAGGGTCGTCGCGGATCGCTGAATGTCGACGACGAGGGCAACCCGACCCAGCAAACCGTGCTGATCGAGGACGGCGTGCTGCGTGGCTACATGCAGGACGAGATGAACGCCCGGCTGATGGGTACGGGCTCGACTGGCAATGGCCGCCGCGAGTCCTATGCCCGGCTCCCGATGCCGCGCATGACCAATACCTACATGCTCGGGGGCGACGCTGATCCGGAGGAGATCCTGGCCTCGGTGGACGATGGCCTGTACGCGGTCAACTTTGGCGGTGGCCAGGTGGATATCACCTCCGGCAAGTTCGTGTTTTCCGCTTCGGAGGCCTACCGGGTGGAGAACGGCAAGGTGACGTACCCGGTCAAGGGTGCGACCCTGATCGGGAATGGTCCGGATGTCCTGACTCGGGTGTCCATGATCGGGAACGACATGAAGCTCGATTCCGGCATCGGCACCTGCGGCAAGGAGGGCCAGGGCGTGCCGGTCGGCGTGGGGCAGCCCACGCTTCGCATTGATGGCATGACCGTGGGCGGTACCCAGGCGGCCTGACGGGCGCGGCACCGGAAAAAAGGGCGACAAGGAGGCAGCAGAATGAATCTCGATTTCCTTGAACAGGAACGTTCCCTGCCGGAAGGGAACGGCCACGACAAGATCGTGCAGTGGCATGTCTTCCGTGCGCGTGAAAAGGCCGAGCAATTCGCCCACCACATCGAGCTGGGCGAAGGCCAGGACCTGGTGGGCGGCTGGACGCGCGACAGCGTCGGCATGCTCTACTGGGTCGGCGTGCACGTCGACGACATGGAGCGCTGGGGCAACGCCGGCGCGGTCCACAAGCACGGCACCCGGTTCGACTAGAAGGCCCTCGACCGGTCCCCGCCCGGGCCATACGGCCCGGGGCCTTTTCCTCAAGATCCCCGATCAGCCATCGAGTAGCGGAACCCTGCATGAGTACATCTCCCGAACGCGCGATCCCGGAACCCGTGTCCCAGGAAGGCGAGGTCCAGGCCCTGTCCCATTCGCCGGAGTCCCTCCAGGCGCGGGTGCAGCGCACGCTGGAGGCCGCGCGCGAGCGCGGTGCCTCGGGCGTCCAGACCGTGGTCAGCCACAGCGTCGGCCTGGAGCTGGGCGTGCGCAAGGGCGAGATCGAGACGCTCGAGCACGAGCGCGACCAGAGCCTTTCGCTGATCGTCTATATCGGCCAATCCAAGGGCGCTGCCTCCACCACCGATTTCAGCGACCAGGCCCTGATCGACACGGTCGAGGCGGCCTGCCGCATTGCCCGCTATACCGAGCCGGACCCGTACGCCGGGATGCCCGACCCCGCGTTCAAGGCGGCCGACTGGGATGACCTCGATCTGGACCACCCGTGGGATTGCGGCGCCGCTGATGCCACCGAGCTGGCGCGTGCCATTGAGGCCGCCGGATTCGCGGCCGACGAGCGCATCGAGAACTCCGAGGGTGCCAGTATCAGTACCCGGCGCGCGATCGCCTTTCTCGGTGACAGCCAGGGGTTCATGGGCGGTTATCGCAGCACGCGCCACTCGCTGTCCTGCGCGCTGGTGGCCCGCAATGCTGCCGGCATGCAGCGCGACTATGCCTACACTGTCGCGCGGCACGCGGATGACCTGATCGCCGCCGAGCAGGTCGGTCGCGAGGCCGCCGAGCGCACCGTGCGCCGGCTGGGCGGGCGCAAGCTGTCCACCCGTAACTGTCCGGTGCTGTTCGCGCCGGAGATGGCGCGCACGCTGATTGGCAGCTTCACCCGTGCGATCTCCGGTCCGGCGCAGTACCGCGAGAGCTCGTTCCTGCTGAACGCCGTCGGCGAGACAGTGTTCCCCGCCTGGATGCAGATCGAGGAGTGCCCGCTGACCCCGCGCGCGCTGGGTAGCGCGCCCTTTGATGGCGAGGGCGTGCGCACCCGCAACCGCCCCCTGATCGCCGACGGCGTGCTGCAAAGTTACACCCTCGACAGTTACGCGGCGCGCCGTCTCGGGCTCGAGACCACCGGCAACGCCGGTGGGGCGCGCAATGTGACCGTGGCCCCGGGTGACAAGGACTTCGCCTCCCTGCTGGCGGAGATGGGGACCGGGTTCCTCGTCACCGAGTTGATCGGCCAGGGGGTGAACATGGTCACCGGCGACTACTCGCGGGGGGCGGCCGGTTTCTGGGTGGAGAACGGCGAGCTGCAGTACCCGGTGGAGGAGATCACCATCGCCGGCAACCTGAAGGACATGTTCCAGCGGATGGCGGCCGTGGGCACCGACGTCGACCGCCGCGGCAACATCCACACCGGTTCCATCTTGGTCGAGTCCATGACGGTCGCCGGCGACTGAACAGCCCCTGGTCGTCCGGCTTCGCCGCAGACGCAGGCGACCGATTCCCCCGCACCCCCTGCCCTGCTACGCTCGGCTCGCGGCCCCCCTGTACGCGTGTGGTGGCCGTTTCCCGGTGGCAAGGGGCGGCCATGAATTTCTTCCGGCAGCAGGACCAGGCGCAACGCAGGACCCGCTTATTGCTGGTGCTGTTCGTCGTGGCGGTGCTGGTGATCGTCGGGTCTCTGGGGCTGATTGTCTGGGCCATTGGGGGTGGCGCCGAGGCTACCGCCTGGACCATGGGCCTCACGGCGGGCCTGATTGTCCTCGCGAGCCTGTACCGCGCCTGGCGGCTGCGTGAGGGTGGTGGCCGCCTGATTGCACTGGAGATGGGGGGTGTCCGCCTCGAAGGCCATCCCGCCGATCCGCAGCAACGTCTGTTGCGTAACGTCGTCGAGGAGATGGCGATCGCCTCGGGGGTGCCGGTGCCCGAGATCTACGTGCTCGAGCAAGACCTGGGCATCAATGCCTTCGCCGCCGGCTTTGCGCCGCACGACGCGGTGATCGCCGTGACCCGCGGCGCGCTGGACAGCCTCGAACGGTCGGAGCTGAAGGGGGTGGTGGCGCACGAGTTCGGGCATATCCTCAATGGCGACATGCGCCTCAACATGCGCCTGATCGGCGTCCTCTACGGAATCGAGGTCCTGGCCTTGCTGGGCCAGGGCGGGCTGACCCGCCGGCGGCGCCGGCACCAGGGCGACGGCGCGGAAACCGGGATCGGGGTGCTCAGTGTCACCCTGATCGTGGTCGGCTATGCCGGGCTGGCCCTGGCGCGCTGGATCCGGGCGGGCATCTCGCGCCAGCGCGAATACCTGGCGGATGCCCACGCCGTGCAGTTCACCCGCGAGCCGGATGGCCTGACCGGGGCGCTGAAAAAGGTCGCGACGCGCTATGCCGGGCTGAACGGCAACACCGAGGAGATCAGCCACATGCTGTTCGCCAGCGACGCGATCGGGCAGATCTTCGAGACCCACCCGCCATTGCTGGACCGCGTGCGAATCCTCCAGCCGCAGTTCGACCCCGAAGAGCTGAAGGGGCTGCGCGAACGGCTCAATGCCCGGGTACGCAAACGCGCCCGCGAGCGTGCGGTGGACGGCATGCAGCGCGAGCGCGAGGGGCGCCTGCCGGGTGCAGAGGCCGTGGGCGATGCCCTCGGTGGGCACCCGGCGCTTACCCACTTCCTGGGCGCCGGCATGCTGCTCGCGGCCATCCCGGGGCCGCTCGCCTGGGCAGCGCGCTCGGAGGCGCGGGTGATCGATGTGGTGTTGTATTTGCTCCTGAGCCGCGAGACCGAGGCGCGCGAGCGCCAGCTGGCGATGATTGGCGAGGCGCTGGGTCGCGAGCGCCAGGAGGCCGTGCGGCGCCTGCGGGATGCGGAACCGGTGCTGCGCGAGGATCTGCGCCTGCCGCTTCTGGAACTCGGGTTTCCGACACTGCGTCGGCTTGATCCGGACCAGCGGACACGGCTTCGGAAACTGGTCGATCGTCTGATTCATGTCGACGGCCAGGTGGTGGTGTTCGAATACGCGCTGGGGCATCTTCTGGACCGGCAACTCCGCGATGTTCAGGACCCGGCGGGGGCGTCCCGCCCAGGGCATGCCTCGCTGGATGCCTATCAGGAAAACGCGCACTACCTGCTGGCGGTTCTGGCGCATCACGGTCATCCGGACGACCCCGCGGCGGCGAGCGCGGCGCTCACGGCCGGTATCGGCGTACTGACCGGGACCCTGCCGCTGGCGGCCGAAATCCCGGAGGCCCTGACCGGGGTGGCGGGTGCGCGTGCCTGGGCCAGCGTGCTGGACCGCGTTCTGGAACAGCTGGATGCCCTGCGCATGCGCGACAAGGATCGCCTGATCCGCGCGATGGTGGCCACCGCGGGCCATGGCGGGCAGGTGGTCGCGGCCGAAGTCGAGCTGCTGCGGGTGATGGCGGCATCGCTGCATGTTCCGCTGCCGCTGGCGCTGGATGAAGTCGTCGCAACCCCGCCGGGCGGGGAGGGGGCTGGCTGAGGCGAACGGCGGCCGCAGCCGTTTTTCCTGCCGCTGTCGGCTCGAAATCGCTTCGACGGGTGCCGGCCCGAAATTAAATTCGTTCCCAAGCGATGGATATCAAAGGGGTTTCGACGGGGCGCACGAGAAAAACCGAAAAAAACACTATCAATGCATGGCGGTTTGGGCGGACAATGGCCGCGAGGTAACGGTAACAGGCTCCATGCAGCACCAGGCGACACCCCGCAAGGGGCGTTCAGATTCGCAGTTCCGGTCCCGGTTGGGGCCGCAGAGAATCACGATCAATCTTCACCGTCGTTCGGTTGCCCTCCAGTCTCTCCTCCTCGAAACACCCAATCTACTATGAACAATCAGAGGTAACCGAAATGGCTACAGGTACAGTGAAATGGTTTAGCGACGAAAAAGGCTTTGGCTTTATTACCCCGACCGATGGCTCCAAGGACGTGTTCGTCCATCACAGCGCCATCCAGGGTAGCGGCTTCAAGTCGCTGGCCGAAGGTCAGAGCGTCTCGTTTGACGTCGAGCAGGGCCAGAAGGGTCCGGCCGCCGCGAACGTCGAAGCGCAGTAAGACAACCCCGGCGCGCAAGCGCCAGGTTGCCGGAGAGCTCCGCCTTGTGCGGGGCTTTTTTCGTTTGGGGGAACGCTGGCCGGGGTTGGGGACTGCAGCATCGCCCCGGCCGGAAAAATGCCCCGTAGAGGGGCCACTTTGCGTCGCGAAACGCCCGCACCGCGCTACGGTCCGCCCATGAATCCTGCATTTCACCAGACGCTTTGGCGGGGCCGGTGCGGATGGCTTGTCCGGGCCCCGTTGCTGGCGCTTTGCGCGCTGTTGCGCGCGCAGCAGGCGGTGGCCAGGGGCCCTATCGCGCGCCGGAGGCGATCCCGGGCGCCAGGACGATCGAGGCTGCCGCAACAGGGCGGGGTACGGGTGCATGCGCTGAGACCGCTCCGGACCGGGGCGGGCGGACTCTCGGGGAGCGCGCATGACGGAAAACGGGGTCGCCCGGGAGGGGTTCCTCAGGGAACGGGGCAGGAGCTCCGGACTCGCGGCGGTCTGGCTGCCAAGCGCGCCCGGGGCGAGCGCTAGTCCAGGGCAACCGGGCGGGTTCCGGCCTGATCAGAGACCGAAGATCTCGGACTTGAGGTTCCATTTGGAGGCGAGGGTTTCGGTGGCGTTGAGGAATTCCTCGGCGCGGGTCGGGTGGTTCCATTGCCCCTTGGCGATCCAGGCCAGAGCGGTGTCGCGGTCGGGGGCCAGCGACAGGATGTGGATCAGTTCGCCGGCGTCGGCGCCGATCACCTCGCCGCCCAGCAGGGCCCCGGTGTCCATGTCGCCGATCAGGCGCACGAAGCCCTCGGGCTCGTCTTGGCCCAAGGCGCGCGGGGAGGTTTCGAAGGCGGCGAAGCCGACCGCCGGTTCCAGTTCCTCGTCCTCGGCGTCGTCCTCGTCCATGCCCAGGCGGGCCATCTCGACGGCGGAGTAGATCGCGATCGGGACAAAGCGCTCGTCCTGTTTGCGGGTGTTGCCGTTCTGGATGTTCTCGACCGCGATGGTCGCGTCGGCCAGGGCGTGGTTGGCGGTCTGCCACTCGCTGGCGACGTCGCCGATGACGTAGATGTTGTCGACGTCGGTCTGCAGGGTGGGCCGTCGCTTCACGAAGCCACGGGCGTCAGTCTGTACCCCGATCGCGTCGAGGTTCAGGCCCTCGGTGTGCGGGGCGCGCCCGGTGCCGAGCAGAACCCAGTCGACCTCGAAGCGGTTGCCTTCGCTGTCGGTGATGGTGACGCCATTGTCGGACGTCTCGACCTTTTCGTAGCCCTTGACGCGGGTGGGCTCGACGCCATCCTCGGCGAGACGATCCTTCAGGGTGCCCAGGGCCTGGGGGCTGAATTTCTGGCCGGACAGGGGCTTCGAGCGGCTCAGCCAGGTGACGTCCTTGCCGAGGTGGTGGAAGATCCAGGCGAACTCGGTGGCGACCACGCCGGAGCCGATGAGGGCGACGCGCTGGCCCGCCGGCGGCTTGTCGTCGAACAGCATGTCGGTGGTGAGCACGCGGCCCGGATCGACCGTGAACGGTGCCGGCACGCTGGCCGTGGCGCCGGTGGCAATGATGGTGTGCCGCGCACGGACGGTCTCGGTGCCGTCGTCGGTGACCACCTCCAGGGTCTCGGCGTCGCGGAAGCGGGCGGCTCCGTGGAGATAGTGGATCTTCAGGTGCTTCATGTAGCCGAGGTAGGAGTTGCGCACCTCGGTGACCACGTCATTCTGGTGGTCCCAGGCCTTGGCCATGTCGGCGGTAAGACCGCCGCTGATACCGCGGCCTTCGAAGTGGCGCTGGGCGGCGACAGTGCGCGCGGTGTGGTACCAGTCTTTCTTGGGTACGCAGCCGCGGTTGAGGCAGCAGCCACCCCAGTCGGATTTTTCGATGATGACGACGTTCAGGCCGCGCAGGGCGCCCAGGACGGCGGCACGATAGCCCCCGGGGCCACTGCCGATGATGGCCAGATCAACGGTTTCGCTCATGGTGGTTACTCGTCGGTCAGATTAATGATCGGGTCGTGCCATTCCAGCTGCGTGAGGTTCAACTCGAACACGCGGCCGTCGGCCTCGTAGTCGAAACGCACCGGGATATGGCGGAGTTCGCGGGCGAACCAGGCGGACAGGGCGACATCGCTGTCTTCCGTGTGGCGGTCGACGCGGATAGTCTCGACGCGGCCGATCGGGGAGTCCATGGTTTCGCGCCCGACGTATTCGAAACGGTATTCGCGCAGGCGGTCGCGTTCCAGGGTCTGGATCGTCGCGCGATCGCCCTTGCTGGAGAGTTCCCCCGTCTCGAGACGCTGCATTATCAAGTACAGCGAGCCGAGGAAGTCCAGGGTGTGTTCCGGCACCTCGAGATCGAAGCGTTCCCCGTTGATGGTGCCAATCGCATGCTGCGACTCCCAGTCGAAGCGGGTCTCGATCTGGCGTTCGCGCCGCGGGGTGATCTGCTGGCTGCGCGACTGCACCAGTTGCAGTTCGCCGTTGCGGCTGTTCATCAGGGACTCGCGGCTCAGTTCGAAACGCCCAAGGATGCGCAGGAAGCCCGAGACATGGGCGTCCATCGCCATGCGGGTCTGAACGTCCTCGTGGTTGAGGGTGATGCGGGCCTTGAGCGTATTGCCCATGGCGCTGGCCTCGTAGCTGGCGGTGTAGGGCGGGATCGGGCGCAGCTCCCCGTCCGCGCTTGCCGGCGTGATCCGGAGGGTCATAAGCAGTGCCAGCAACGTGGCCAGCGCCACGGGAGCTGCGCGCCGGATCAGCACGCCTCTAGACGGCCGTGCGCGGCGGTTGGCTCCGGTCGTCGGGGCCTGAAGCATCATGGGTGTCCTCGTTGAGTTGCAGCGGTGTCGCGAGGGGCGTGCCGTCGCCCTGCAGGATCCGCCCGGACCACTGAACTTCGCCTGAACACACCCGCCGCACGACCTCGGGGTACAGCCGGTGCTCGGCCCGCTGCACCCGGGTGGCCAGCGTTTCGGGCGTGTCGTCGGGCGCCACCGGTACGCGGGCCTGCATGATCACCGGGCCGCCGTCCAGCTCCGGGGTAACAAAGTGGACGCTGGCGCCGTGTTCGGACTCGCCGGCGGCTAGGGCGCGGGCATGGGTGTCCAGACCGCGGAACTTGGGCAGCAGCGAGGGATGAATGTTCAGCAGCCGGCCGGTGAAGCGATCCACAAAACCGGGCGTCAGGATGCGCATGAAGCCGGCCAGGATGACCAGGTCGGGGCTGTAGTCCTCGATAGCATCGGCCAGGTCGGCGTCGAAGGCCTCGCGCGAGGGATAGTCCCGATGGTTCAGCACGCGATGCGGGATGCCGTGGCGTTCGGCGAGGTCCAGCCCCCCGGCATCCGGACGGTTGCTGATCACGCCGACCACCCGGGCCGGGATCCGGCCCTGCTCGCAGGCCTCGATCAGCGCGCCCAGGTTGCTGCCGCGCCCGGAGATCAGTACCACCAGGCGGCGCGAGGCCGCGTTCGGTTGCCCGGCGGATTCGCTCATGCGGCGGCGTAGGTGACGCCGGGCTGGACCTCGTCGCGTTCACGGATCACGCCGATCGGCCAGCTGCGGATACCGGCCCGGGCCAGCTGGGAACTCGCGGCTTCGACCCGGTCCACGGGGAGGATGACTGTCATGCCGATGCCGCAATTGAAGGTGCGCAGCATCTCCTCGTCGGCGATGTCGCCGGCCTCCTGCAGCCAGCGGAACACCGGCGGGCGGGCCCAACTGTCCGGATCGATGCGGGCGCCGAGGGTGTCCGGCAATACGCGCGGGAGATTCTCGGTCAGGCCGCCGCCGGTGATGTGGGCCATCGCGTGTACCGGGAACTGCTCCAGCAGCTCGAGCAGTGGACGCACATAGATCCGGGTGGGGGCCATCAAGGCCTCGCCGAGGGTGATGCCGTCGGCACCGGGCAGGGGGGCGTCAAGGCTGGCGCCGGCGTGTTCCAGCACGCGCCGGACGAGGGAGTAGCCGTTGGAGTGCGGGCCGCTGGCCTCCAGGCCGAGGACCACATCGCCGGCGGTGACCCGGCTGCCGTCGATCAGAGCATCCTTTTCCGCAATGCCGACGGCGAAGCCGGCCACGTCGTAGTCCTCGCCCTGGTACATGCCGGGCATCTCGGCGGTCTCGCCGCCGATTAGGGCGCAGCCGGCCTGTTCGCAGCCTTTGGCGATGCCGGTGACCACGTCGGCGGCAATGTCCACGTCGAGGTGGCCGGTGGCGTAGTAGTCGAGAAAGAACAGCGGCTCGGCCCCCTGAACGACGATGTCGTTGACGCACATCGCGACCAGATCAATGCCGATCCGATCGTGGCGACCGGTTTCCTGGGCCAGGCGCAGCTTGGTGCCGACGCCGTCAGTGCCGGACACCAGGACCGGATGCCGGTAGCGGTCCATCGGCAGCTCGAACAGGGCGCCGAAGCCGCCCAGTCCGGCCATCACGCCGGGGCGCCGGGTGCGCGCCGCGTGCGGCTTGATGCGTTCGACCAGCTCGGCACCGGCCTCGATGTCGACACCGGCCTCGCGGTAGGTGAGGCCTGAACGGGATTCGGACATGGGTTCCCCGATGTTGAATGAGCGCGGGTGGAGCTGCGCCCTGCGGCGGTTTCGCAGAGCCCGACATGGTAGCGAGCCGGGTGCTGCCGTGCAAAGCTGACCCGCACCGCGGACACCCTCCAGGGAGTCGTGCGTACCGACGTGGCGGGGCGTCCCCGGCCGTCTCGGTCGGACCTGCGGGCAAGGGTGGCTGTGGTATTTTGTGGCGCTTGTCGAGTGACGGAACGAGAACATGTCCCTGCATCCCCGAGCCCCCTCGCGCCTGGCCCTGTTGCTGGGCCTCCTTTTCCTGCTGCTGGCCCCGCCGGGCGCGGCCGATGGCCCGCTGGTATTGACGGTCTCGGCCGCGGACGAGGCGCAGGCGCTGGAACAGGGGCTGGAGCAGGCGCTGGTCCGGCTGGCCGGGCTGCGCTCGGAGGCGGTGCTGGATCTGGTCGGGGAGATGCTGGAGGAGCGGGACGACGAGGGCTGGATCGCGGCGCTGGAGCGTCGCCAGCGGGTGGAAGACGACGCCTACCGCTTGGAATTTGATCGCTTCCGCTTGCGCACCGCGCTGCGTGATGCCGGCGTGCCGGCCGTGCTGGGGGAGCGCCCGGGTTTGCTCGTCTGGGCCGTCCACGACGAGGGCGGGCAGCGTGAACTGCTCGGGGATGCGGTGGACGGTCCGGGGGTCCTCGCCGCGCTGGGCGAACTGGCCGAGGCGCGCGACATGCCCCTGCTGTTTCCGCTGGGCGACCTTCAGGACCGTCGCGCCGCACAGCCCTCAGACATCGTCGGCGGGGTGACCGAACCGCTGGTGGAAGCCGCCCGTCGGTACGAGGCCGACGGGGCCCTCGTGCTGCACGTACGGGAGACGGCGAGCGGCGCCGAGGCGCGTGCAATCGCGGTGCACGACGGCCGGGAGTACCGCAGTTCCGCGAGCGGCAAGGACCCCGCGGCGGCGGCGCGCGAGGCGGTGGCGCACGGGCTGGATCAGGTGGCCGAGCGCCTCGCGCGCGTAACGGACGCGTCGGAGTGGTTGCGTCTGGGGTTTGCCGGAGTGCAGGGCTATGCGGCCTTCGAGCGTTTGCGCGCGGAGCTGACGCGGTTGCAGGCGGTGGAGGCGGCGCGCCTGGACTCCCTGGCTGGCGACAGCGTGGTGCTGCAGGTGCGCTCCGGGCTGGATCGCGATGATCTGGCCGAGTTGCTGCGTGGCTCCGGCTTTGCACGGGCCGAGGCACCCGACGAGGGGGCTTCGGCCGACGTCTGGCTGGGCCGGCGCTGAGCGCCGTTGCGTCACATCGGATGCTGCCCCGTCACCAGATTCCCAACGCCGTCACGATCGGCCGGATTCTCCTGATCCCGCCGATTGTCGTCTTGCTGGCGCGGGAACATTACCTGGTGGCGGTGGTGCTGCTGGCGATCGCGGGATTGAGTGATGCCCTGGATGGCTGGCTGGTGCGGCGGTATGGCTGGCATACGCGGCTTGGGGCCTGGCTCGATCCGGCAGCGGACAAACTGCTGATGCTGGGGGTCTATGTGGCTGCGACCCTGTCGGGGCTGCTGCCGTTATGGCTGCTGTTACTGGTGGTGGGGCGCGATGTCTGGCTGACCGTTGGCTCCGTGCTGTATCGGGTGTTCGTCGGTCCCATGGTCATTCGGCCGTTACTGATCAGCAAGATGAACACCTTCCTGCAGATCACGCTGGTGCTGGTGGCCATCGTGAAGGTCGGCCTGCTGGCGCTGGATCCGATCTGGGTGCAGTTGCTGATGATTGGGGTGGCGTTCACGACCCTCGCCAGTGGCCTGGCCTACACCGTGCAATGGGGGCTGGATGCGTGGCGTCGCCTGCGCGACACGAATGGAGCGGACGCGTCGAATCGGAGGACACCATGAAGACAAGTGCCGAGCTTCGCGAGCGGGTCGGGCCGGTTTCGGCCGCGACCCTCGCCGCCCTGGTCGGGCTGCTGGTGCTGGGTGGGGCACTCTATCTGCTCGCACCCATCCTGACGCCCTTTGTGGTGGCGCTGCTGATCGGCTATCTGTTCAATCCACTGGTGACCCGGCTGGCCGCGCGCACCGGGCGCTCCCGCACCCTGGCCACCGTGGTGATCTTTCTGCTGGTGATGCTCGGGCTGGCGGCGCTGATCCTGATCCTGATCCCGCTGGCCATCGCCCAGTTCGAGCGGCTTACGCTGGCGATGCCGCAGATCCTCGGCTGGTTCGACGAGCAGGTGCGCCCGTGGCTGGAGGACCTCGCCGGGGATACCCTGCCGCCACTGGACGCCGGAGCCCTCCAGGGCCTGGTCGCGGAACACTGGCGCGAGGCCGGCGGGCTGGCCGGCGGTCTGCTGCAATGGATTGGCAGTTCCACCGGCGCGCTGGTGCTGGGGGTCCTGAATGTCGTGCTCATCCCGGTGGTGAGTTTCTATCTGTTGCGTGACTGGCCACGCCTGCTGGACGGGTTACGCGACCTGCTGCCGCGGGCCTGGCGCCCTCCAGTCCTGAGCTTTGCCGCGGCATCGGATGAGACACTGGGCGCCTTCCTGCGCGGGCAGTTGCTGGTGATGCTGGCGCTCGGTCTGTTCTACGCGGTCACCCTGACCATGGCGGGTGTCGAGATGGGACTGGCGATCGGCCTGATCGCGGGCGTGGTGAGCTTCATCCCCTATGTCGGTGTCATCGTCGGTGTGCTGCTGGCGAGTGCGGCGGCGCTGGTGCAGGGCGATGGCTGGACCCTGCTGCTGATCGTGCTGGCGATCTTTGCCGTCGCCCAGGTACTGGAGTCCATGGTCCTGACGCCGTGGCTGGTGGGGGACCGGACCGGTCTGCATCCGGTGGCGGTGATTTTTGCCGTGCTGGCGGGTGGCCAGTTGTTCGGATTCTTCGGCGTATTACTGGCGCTGCCGGTGGCGGCGGTCCTGGCCGTAGGCGTGCGTCATCTTCTGGTGCATTACCGGCGCCTGAATGCCGAGGAAGCGTCCTCGAAGCCGGAGGTCCCTCCCCAATGAGTGGCGGCGAGGGTCGCGAGGCGATCTCCCAGCGCCAGCTCCCGCTGGACCTGCGCCTGCGGGATACTTCGCGCTTTGTTGGCTTTTACCCCGGTGGCAACCTGCTGGCGCGGGACGCGGTGGAGGCCTTGGCCGTCGGGGCCGGGATGACCGAGTCGCAGATCCTGTTGCACGGCCCGCCGGGTACAGGCAAGACCCACCTGCTGCAGGCAGCCTGTCATCAGGGTCACGAACGGGGCGAGCCGGTAGGCTACCTGCCACTGGCAGAGGTCGCCGACGCCCCCCCGCTGACCGTTCTCGACGGGCTCGAGCGCGCGCGCCTGGTGGCGCTGGATGATCTTGACTCAGTGGTCGGGCAGGGGGATTGGGACGAGGCCCTGTTCGGGTTGCTGAACCGACTGCGCGACGGCGGCTGCCGGGTGCTGTTGGCGGCGACCCATGCGCCGGAAGGGCTGGGCAGTCGTCTGCCGGATCTGACCTCGCGCCTTGCGTGGGGACCGGTGTTCCGCATGCAGATACCGGAAGAGGCGGACCTCAAGCGCATTCTCGCCCAGCGCGCGGTGTTGCGCGGCCTGGAGCTGCCGGAGGCGGTGGCCGAATACCTGCTGCGCCACTACCGCCGCGACCTGGTGGCGCTACTGGAGCTGCTGGACCGCCTGGACCTGGCTGCCCTGGCCGAGCAGCGGCGCCTGACGATCCCCTTCGTCCGCGATCAGCTCGCGCGGTCCTGACGTCCACCACGAAGTGCCCGGAGAAGGGCCAGGTCAAGGTCAAGGGCGTTCTACAGGAAGGTAGGAAGACGGGAAGGTTCTGGATGGGTGCCGAGGGCGTGAGGACTTGCAGGGGTAGCCTCCAGGCCGCTCGTCATCCCGTCCGGAGCGCAGCGCAGAGCCGGGATCTCCAGCGCAGGATAACCACTGTGGGGAGATCCCGGATCACCGCTGCGCGGTGTCGGGGATGACGAGTGTAGGCGAGGCACTGCGCACCGCTACGGTGTTCCGGGCTATCCGTTCCAACCAATAAATTGCCTTTCTTCCATCCTTCCTATCTTCCTGTGAATCGCCCTTGACCTTGACCTGGCCCTTCTTCGTGCGCTTCGTGGGGAATGAAACGATCAGGACGTCATCTGGCGGGCGCGGCGGGCATCCAGCTTGACGTAGAGCAGGCAGCCGGCGAACCAGGCGAGGCTGGCGGCCGTCATCAGCACGCCGTAGAGCCGGGCATCCGCCGCCGCGGCAAGCGTGATGCCGAGGGTGATGTAGGCGAGTGCCAGCAGGCTGGACCAGGCGTGGGTGTAGCGGCGTCCGTGCAGCATCCCGCGCAGCGGGAACAGCAGCGGCAGGACGAGGATTACCAGCGCCACGGAGATCGGTAGGATCTCCGGCGGGTCGATCCAGGTGGTCCAGACCAGGATCAGGCCGATCAGGGCGAGATAGGCGATCAGCGCCAGTCCGCGTGCCGCGAGGATCATGCCGGATCCCCGGCCTGCAGGCGGCGCGTGATCCGGCCGACCCGCTCGCCCAGGGCCGCGGCGATACGCTGCTCCTCCCGCGTGACCGGGTGCTCGCCCTGGCCACCGGCGATGTGGCTGGCGCCGTAGGGAGAGCCGCCCGAGGTCGTGGTGGTCAGTTCCGGCACGGTGTAGGGCACGCCGACCCAGAGCATTCCCTGGTGGATCAGCGGCAGGGCCATGGTCAGCAGGGTGGTCTCCTGGCCGCCGTGCTGGGTGGCGGTGCTGGTGAACAGCCCGAACGGCCGGTCCACCAGACCGCCGCTGGCCCAGAGGCCGCTGGTGCCGTCGAGAAAGTGCTTGAGCGGCGCGGCCATGTTGCCGAAGCGGGTGGGT
The DNA here is from genome assembly GCF_041685615.1 of Thioalkalivibrio sp. Lineage (GTDB taxonomy): Bacteria > Pseudomonadota > Gammaproteobacteria > Ectothiorhodospirales > Ectothiorhodospiraceae > Thioalkalivibrio. The sequence goes on along the minus strand of NZ_JAWLFK010000001.1, from coordinate 9,882 downwards.
GAGCCCATCACCAGCCCGGCACATTCTTCGAGGTCGCGGCTCTCCGCGTAGGGCGGACCGTCAGCGGGGACCGCCGGAGCGTCGCCGGTAACGTTGGTACTGACCGGCGGCACGGTGCGGACACGGGCGACCGCGCCGGCCCGTTCCACGCCGCTGGCGACGTGGCGGGCCAGCTCGGCGGTTGCCCCGTAGCGGCTGTAGTACAGCACCAGGATCTCGGGGGCCGCGCTCATGCCAGGATCTCCAGAACCTTTTCCGGCGGGCGTCCGATGCGGGCGTGGTCGCCGTACACCAGGATCGGACGCTCGATCAATTTGGGGTGCTGGACCATGGTCTGGATCAGCGCCTCGTCGTCCAGCTCGGCATCCTTCAGGCCCAGCTCGCGGTATTCCGCCTCGCCGGTGCGCAGGAGATCACGCGGGGCGATGCCCAGCCGCTCGACGATAGTGCGCAGGGTCGCGGCATCCGGCGGGGTCTTCAGGTATTCGACGATCTGCGGCTCCACGCCTTGCTCGCGCAGCAGCGCCAGGGTCGCGCGCGACTTGCTGCAGCGCGGGTTGTGGTACAGCGTAGGGGCATCGGACATGAATCCACTCCGGAGGACAACAAATGACGGAGGCCAATGATAACCATGCCCGCCGCTGGCGTGTCAGCGGCCGGGTACAGGGCGTGTTCTTCCGTGCATCCACTCGCGATGAAGCGAAACGCCTGGGCCTGACCGGTTACGCCCGCAACGAACCGGATGGCAGTGTGGAGGTGCTGGCCGTGGGGCCGCGCCAGGCGCTGGATACGCTGGAGGAATGGCTGGCGGACGGCCCGCGCATGGCTCGGGTGGACGCGGTGGAGGCCGAGGAGCTGCCACCACCCGAAACCCCGCCGCGGGATTTCGCCACGGGTTGAGGCCATGATGGCTCCGCCGCGAGGATTCACGCCGATCCGGACGGCATTCAGGGCAATGGGGCGATTAAGTATTCTTGCACCCCGGGCTCCGGTTGCGGGTACATGCCCCAGTGAGTCCGTAAAGTCTCTACCCGGCTCAGAAGAGCAGGTTGATGACGAGCAGCGAGACCACCATGAACAGAACCGTCACGCCGGCCCCGGCGCGCAGGTAGTCGACCACACGGTAGCCGCCTGGGTCCATGATCAGGGCATTGACCTGGTGGGTGGGCAGGATGAAGGAGTTGGAGGCCGCGATCGCGACGATCAGCGCGAATACCCGCGGATCGGCGTCGCTGCCCATGCCCTGGGCGACGCTCGCAAAGCTGACCGCCAATGGCACCAGCAGCACGGTGGCGCCGACGTTGGACATCACCAGCGTGAAGAAGGTGGTCAGCAGGAAGACCGCGACCTGCAGCACCCACACCGGCATCCCCTCCAGCTGCTGCATGCCGTTGGTCGCGATCCACTCGCCGGCGCCGGAGTTCTCCACCGCCAGTCCCAGCGGGATCAGCGAGGCGAGCAGGAACACGGTCTTCCAACTGATGCCGCGGTAGGCCTCGTCCATGTTGATGACACCGGTGAAGATCATTCCCAGCGCGCCGCCCAGCAGGGCCAGCGCCAGCGGGAGGTCGGTGAACAGCACCAGCCCCAGCCCCAGCGCCAGGGAGCCGAGCGCGGCCAGCGGTCGGTGGGTCTTCGAGGCCTCTTGCTTGCGCCGCGGGTAGCGACTGGTGACCACGACGAAGTCGCGGTCGTCCTCCAGGTCCTGGAGGTTCTCCCACGGGGTGTGCACGACCAGGGTGTCACCGGCCTTCAGCGGGGTATCCGGGACTTCGTCGATGATCAGGTCGTCGCCGCGCTGGATGCGCAGCACCGAGATGCCGTAGGTGCGGCGCATGCCCTTGTCGCGAACGGTCTGCTCGATCAGGTCGGAGCCGGGCGGGATGATGACCTCGGCGATCCCGCCATGGCGGGCGGACAGGGCGCGCGCGAACATGTCCAGCTCGTCCTTCAGGATCGTCCCGGTCTGGTCGCAGGTCTTGTCGATCGTGGTGACCGGGCCGAGGATCGCCAGGTGCGCGCCGCGTTCCAGCTCCACATCACGGTTCGGCTCGATGCGGGTCTCGTCCCCCGTGGTGACGCCGACCACGTGGACGCCGAAGGCCGCCTCGAAGTCGCCCACGCTGCGCCCGGCCAGCGAACTGTCCTCGCCAAGACGCGCCTCGCGCACACCGAAGTCCATCCCGTAGACGTCGCGGAACCAGGCCGAGGTGGTCTGCACGCGGCTCTCGTCCGGGTCTTCGCCCTGCGGATCGCGGGCGGGCAGGACCCATTTCCCGAACAGGGTGAAGTACAGGATCAGCATGGCCAGCAGCGCCAGCCCGACCGGCGTTACGTCGAACAGTCCGAAACCCTCGACATGTCCCGGCAGCAGGTCGTTCAGCAGGATCAGCGGGCTGGAGGCGACCAGCGTGAGGGTGCCGCCAACGATCGCGGCGAAGCCCATCGGCATCAGAAGTCGCGAGCGCGGGATGCGTGCCGCCGCGCCGATGCGGTTGATCACCGGCATGAACAGTGCGGCCGCGCCGATGTTCTGCATGAAGCTGGTGATGATGCCCACCGCACCCGAGGTCGTGGCCATTACCCGACGCTCGGTGTGCCCGCCGAAGCGCAGGATCAGGTCCGCCAGGCGGTTCATCAAGCCGGAGCGGTCCAGCCCCTTGCCGATGATCATCACCGCGATGATCGCGATCACCGCGTTCGAGGCGAAGCCGGAGAACAGCGCCTTGCCCTCGACGATCGGCGTGACCCCCGGCACCAGCGCGACCATCCCCAGCAGGAACAGCACGCTCAGCGCCGCCAGGTCGATCCGGATCACCTCGGTCACGAACAGCAGGATCGTCAGCCCCAGCAGCCCGAACACGATCCCCATTTCCAGAGTGAAGGCGACCTCGTTCATCGTATCCGCCCCGGTTTTACCGCTGTAGCCGTTCGCGCAGGACCTCGAGCAGGCCGTCCATGGGGAGGTGTTCGGCCTCGGGGGCGCGGCGGTCCTGATACTCGAGCTCGCCGGCGTCCAGGCCGCGTTCGCCAATGACGATCCGGTGCGGGATGCCGATCAGCTCCATGTCGGCGAACATCACGCCGGGGCGCTGTTCGCGGTCGTCCAGCAGGACATGGAAACCGGCGGCCTCGAGTTCGTCATGCAGCATCTCGGCCGCCTCGCGCACGCGTTGGGATTTCTTCGCGCCGATCGGGCACAGCGCGATGTCGAAGGGCGCGATGGCGGTGGGCCAGCAGATGCCGCGCTCGTCGGAGTTCTGCTCGATGGCCGCCGCCACGACGCGCGAGACGCCGATGCCATAGCAGCCCATGGTCACGACCTGTTCGCGGCCGTCCTCGTCCAGCACCCGGGCACCCAGGGCCTGGCTGTACTTGTCGCCCAGCTGGAAGATGTGGCCGACCTCGATGCCGCGACGGATCTCGATCGGACCGGAGCCGTCGGGGGCCGGTTCGCCCTCGGTGATGTTGCGCAGGTCGGCGGTCTCCGGCTGCGGCAGGTCACGGCCCCAGTTCACCCCCGTCAGGTGATGGCCGTCTTCGTTGGCCCCGACCACGAAGTCGGCCATGCCCGGCATGGCCTGGTCGGCCAGCACCGGGATTGGGCTGTTCACCGGGCCCAGCGAGCCGGGGTCGGCGTCGAACGCGGTGCGGATCTCGGCCGCCTCGGCCATGCGCAGCGGTTCGGCGATCCAGGGGTGCTTCTCGGCCTTCACCGCGTTCAGCTCGTGGTCGCCGCGCAGCACGATGGCGACCAGGTCGGCGTCGATCTCGTCGGAGGCGGCGACCACCAGGGTCTTCACCGTCTGCTCGGTCGGGATGTCCAGGAACGTTGCCAGCTCCTCGATGGTGTGCACGTCGGGCGTGGCGATCTTTTCCATTGCTGCGCCGGGAGTCGGGGCCGGCGCCGGCTTCGGGCAGGGGGCCAGCTCGACATTGGCGGCGAAGCCGGCCGGGGAGAAGGCGATGGCATCCTCGCCGGAGCTGGCCAGCACGTGGAACTCGTGCGAGGCATTGCCGCCGATGGCGCCGGTATCGGCTTCCACTGCGCGGAAATCCAGCCCGCAGCGTTCGAAGATCCGGGTGTAGGCCGTGTGCATCTGCTGGTAGGTCTCGGCCAGCGAGGCGTCGTCGATATGGAAGGAGTAGGCATCCTTCATCAGGAATTCACGCGCGCGCATCACGCCGAAGCGCGGCCGGCGTTCGTCGCGGAACTTGGTCTGGACCTGGTAGTAGTTCACGGGCAGTTGGCGGTAGCTGCGGATCTCGCGGCGCACCAGATCGGTGATGACCTCCTCGTGGGTCGGGCCGAAGCAGAAGTCGCGCTCGTGGCGATCCTTGATGCGCAGCAACTCGGCCCCGTAGAAGTCCCAGCGCCCGGATTCCTGCCACAGTTCGGCCGGCTGTACGGCCGGCATCAGCATCTCCAGGGCGCCGGCGCGGTCCATCTCCTCGCGCACGATGTGCTCCACCCGGCGCAGCACGCGCAGCCCCAGCGGCAGCCAGGTGTACAGCCCGGAGGCCAGCCGGCGGATGTAGCCGGCGCGCAGCATCAGCTGGTGGGAGATGATTTCGGCGTCGGCCGGGGTTTCCTTCAGGGTGTTCAGCGGGAATTGCGAGACGCGCATCGGGGGCAGTCCGTGGTTGATGGCTGGAAAGGGTTCAGAACGTGGTGCCGTTGGTGCCCCAGAAGTGGCGCGGGGCGTCGGCGAATTCGATGTAGATGCGGGACGGTTCGATGCCCAGTTCCGCCTGCAGGGCGTCGCAGAGCTTGCGCGATAGCTCGCGGGTCAGGCCCTCGGGCAGGCCGATGCTTTTCAGCTCGCAGTAGGCCAGCGGTTCGGTTGAGCCGCCAAAACACATGGCCGGGTTGTGCCGGCAGGCGACCATCACGTAGCCCTCGGGCTTGCCCAGCCAGTCGGCGACCTCCGCGGACAGGCGCTCGCACAGGCCGGTGGTGTCGTCGGGCAGCGCGGTGTTGGTCTCGACTTGCAGCAGCGGCATGGCATCCTCCGGGTCGTTCCAGAAAGGCCGCCATGATACGGGGAGCGCGTCATCGGTGCAGCGTGCAAACTGTCCGGGACAGGGTGAAACCTTTGTCAGGGTGGCTATACTCGCTGCGAGGAAGGCGCACCGTCCGGGACCGACGGATTGCGTTCAGTATCAGGAAATAATAAATTAGAAAAATCTAATATATGGAGCCGGCCGGCGAGCAGACCGCACGCCTCGGTGACCCCATCAAGCAAGGACAGACGTCTCATGACACGAAACCGGATGCGCCACGCCCTGTGGGGCCTGCTGCTGTTGCCGTTCGCGGCCGAGGCCGAATTGCCGTTCGACACGGCTACCGCGGAACGCCAGACCATTGCCCAGGAACGGATCCTGGACGGTCGCGTGGAGGCGGTGCAGCGCTCTACGATCTCGGCCCAGACCTCCGGTCGCATCCGCGAGATCTACGTGGACGTCGACGACTTTGTCGAGGCCGACGAACTCCTGGTCCGGGTCAGCGACACCGAACAACAGGCCCGCGTGAGCCAGGCCGAAGGCGACCTGGCCGAGGCCCGCGCCCGTTTCAATGAGGCGCGGTCGGAGTTCGAGCGTATCCGCGACGTGTTCGATCGCGGGGTGGTATCGCGGTCGGAGTTCGATCGAGCCGAGGCCGCGCTGGAATCGGCGCGCGCCCGCCTGCGCTCGGCCGAAGGCCGGGTCGAGGAGGCCCGGGAACAACTCGGATATACCGAGGTGTATGCGCCGTATTCCGGGATTGTCACCGAACGGCATGTCGAGGTGGGCGAGTCGGTCAGCCCGGGTTCGCCGCTGTTGTCCGGGATCAGCCTGAATCAGCTGCGCGTTGCGGTGGACGTCCCGCAGCGCCTGATCCACAACGTGCGCGAGCGACGCAGCGCCGAGGTCCTGCTCAACGGTGACCGGGTGACGGCCGAGAGCCTGACCATCTTCCCCTATGCCGACCCCGCCAGCTCCACCTTCCGCATCCGCGTGAATCTGCCGGAACAGCAGGACCTGAGCCTGTTCCCCGGCATGTTCGTGAAGACCGCCTTCGTGGTTGACGACGTCGAACGCCTCCTGGTGCCCGTCGAGGCCGTGGTGTATCGCAGCGAGGTCGTTGCGGTGTACGTGGTTGACGACGAAGACCGGGTCGCGTTCCGCCAGGTGCGGGTCGGGCGCGAACATGACGGGATGGTCGAGATCCATGGGGGCCTGAACGACGGTGAACGCGTGGCGCTGGATCCCGTGCACGCGCAGATCTATCTGAAGGAACATCAGCAGGTGAACCGATGAGCGATGCCACCACGGAGGGGGCGTCCGCCCGGATGGGCATCTCCGGGCGCATTGCCAAGGCCTTCCTGACCACCCAGATCACGCCGCTGCTGGCCCTGATCGGCCTTCTGCTGGGGTTGTTCGCGATCCTCGTGACCCCGCGCGAGGAAGAGCCACAGATCAACGTGACCATGGCCGACGTGTTCATCCCGTTCCCCGGGGCCGGCGCGGAGGAAGTCGCCCAGCTGGTCGCCACGCCGGCCGAACAAGTGCTCTCGGAAATCGAGGGCATCGACGACATCTATTCGACCTCGCGCCCGAACATGGCGCAGATCACCATCCAGTTCAAGGTCGGCGAGGATCGCACCGAGGCCCTGGTACGCCTCTACAACCAGGTCTTCTCCAACCAGGACTGGCTGCCCCAGGGGCTGGGGGTCGGCGAGCCGATCATCAAGCCAATGGGGATCGACGACGTCCCGATCGTCAATGTGACCCTGTGGACCGAGGACGAAGATCGCGGTGGACATGATCTGCTGCGTGTCGCGCATGGCATCGAGGCCGAACTCAAGCGCGTACCGGGCACCCGCGACATCTACACCGTCGGCGGTCCGGACCACGTGGTCCATGTGCGCTTCAAGCCGGAGACCCTCGCGGCCTACAACCTGTCGGTTGAGGATCTGCGCGACAGCCTGCAGGCCTCCAATTTCTCGCGCGATGCCGGACAGCTTTACCAGAACGACGAGGAGATCCTGGTCCAGGCGGGAGACTTCATCACGGACCCCGAGGCGTTTGCCGGTCTGGTCGTCGGCATGCACGACGGGCGCCCGGTCTACCTCGAGGATGTGGCCGAGGTCGAGCAGGGCCCGGCCTATGCCACCGAACACGTACGTTTTGCCCACGGTGCCGCCGCCGGTGAAAGTGCACGGCTGGGCGACAGCCATCCCGCCGTCACGGTGGCGATTGCCAAGCAGCCGGGCACCAATGCCCCGGATATCGCCGATGCCCTGGTCGAACGTCTGGAACAGTTGCGCGGGACCTACATCCCGGACGGGATCGAGACGACCATCACCCGCAATTACGGAAAAACCGCGGACGCCAAGGCCAACACCCTGATCCAGAAGCTGATCCTGGCAACCGCTTCGGTGGTCATCCTGGTCTGGATCGCGCTCGGCTGGCGCGAGGCCTTCATCGTCGGCGTGGCGGTGGTGATCACGCTGGCGATTACGCTGTTCGCCTCCTGGGCCTATGGCTTCACCCTCAACCGCGTGTCGCTGTTCGCGCTGATTTTCTCCATCGGGATACTGGTGGACGATGCCATCGTGGTGGTGGAAAACATCCACCGGCACATGGCCAAGGGTGGGAAAACGTTTCTCGAGGCCATTCCGCTGGCGGTGGACGAGGTCGGGGGGCCGACGATTCTCGCAACCTTTGCCGTGATCGCGGCGCTGCTGCCGATGGCCTTCGTCACCGGGCTGATGGGCCCGTACATGAGCCCGATCCCGATCAACGCCTCGATGGGGATGATCATTTCGCTGGCGGTGGCCTACGTGGTCACCCCGTGGCTGACCTACAAGGTCCTGCGCCGCCAGGCCGAGAAGCACGAACCCGCGGCGGCGCCCGTCAGCGGCGGCCACAGCGCGGAGAACGAGAGTGCCTCGGCCGGGCTGATGAAGATCTTCAACACCCTGCTGCTGCCGTTTCTCGGTAGCGGCGGGCGCAAGAAGACCAACCGCCTGGTGCTGTGGGTCGGCACCCTGATACTGATCCTGGCGTCCGTGTCGCTGGCGTACTTCCAGCTGGTGGTCATGAAGATGCTGCCGTTCGACGACAAGTCGGAGTTCCAGATCGTGCTGGACATGCCGGAAGGGACCAGCCTGGAGCGGACCTCCCGCGTTCTGGCGGAGATGGGCGACTACCTGAAGACGGTTCCCGAGGTGCACAACGTGCAGACTTACGCGGGCACCGCGGCGCCGATCAACTTCAACGGCCTGGTGCGCCAGTATTACCTGCGCGAGGGCTCGCATGTCGGCGACATTCAGGTGAATCTGGTCGATTCCTACGAGCGTGATCGCAAGAGCCACGCGGTAGCCCTCGGCGTGCGCGAGGCGATCAACGCGATCGCCGATCGCCACGACGCGGCGGTCAAGGTGGTCGAGGTCCCGCCGGGGCCGCCGGTGATGTCGCCGATCGTCGCCGAGATCTACGGGCCGGACTACGATGGCCAGATCGAGATCGCCAGACAGGTGCGCGAGCGTTTCGAAAACACGCGCGACATCACCGATATCGACGACTCGGTCGAGTACCCGGGGCAGGAGAAGATTCTGCAGGTCGACCGCGAACGCGCCGCACGCCTGGGCGTGTCGCAGCAGGCCGTGGTGCAGGCGATCGATACCGCCCTGTCCGGCGAGGACGTGACCTACCTGTACGGGTCCAACGTGAAATACGCGGTGCCCGTCCGGCTCGAGTTCGAACAGGCCGAGAAGGGCAGCCTGGACCCGGTCCTGGGGCTCAAGGTGCGCTCGCGCGACGGCACGCTGGTGCCGCTGTCCGAGGTGGTCAATGTGGTCGACTCGAGCGTCGAGCACTCGATCCACCACAAAAATCTGCTGCCGGTGGTCTACGTGATGGGCGATCTGGCCGGTGGGGTCGACAGCCCGCTGTACGGCATGTTCGACATGTTCTTCGGCCTGCGCGACCAGCCGATGGCGTACGGCGAATCGCTGGAGCAGTTGTTTATCGGCCAACCGGACAATCCGTACAACTTTTCCCTGAAGTGGGACGGCGAGTGGCAGGTGACCTACGAGACCTTCCGCGACATGGGGATCGCCTACTCGGTGGGGCTGCTCCTGATCTACCTGTTGGTGGTGGCGCAGTTCCGTTCCTATATGGTCCCGCTGATCATCATGGCGCCGATCCCGCTGACGGTGATCGGGGTAATGCCGGGACACGCCTTCATGGACGCCTTCTTCATGGATGCCAAGTTCACCGCGACCTCGATGATCGGAATGATCGCGCTGGCCGGGATCATCGTGCGCAACTCCATCCTGCTGGTGGACTTCATCAACGAGGAGATCCGCCGCGGCGTGGACGTGATCGAGGCCGTAGTGCATGCCGGTGCGGTACGTGCCAAACCGATCATTCTGACCGGGCTGGCGGCCATGGTGGGGGCCGGGTTCATCCTCGACGACCCGATCTTCTCGGGCCTGGCGATCTCGCTGATCTTTGGCGTGTTCGTCTCCACGCTGCTGACGCTGGTCATCATCCCGGTGCTGTACTACCTGTACGTGCGTAGCCGGGTCGACCTGATCCGCGCCCAGGCCGCGTAGGCCCCCGCCACTTGGGGGCGGCATGCAAGGGACCGGGTCCCGGAAGCGCGCAGCCGGTTGACCGATCACCGGCCGGTCCAAATCGCGCGCGAAGCGGGTAATGGCCCAAATCGGGCATGACGGCGAACTGGGCCATATCCGCTGGTTCCGGACGCAGGTTTGGGTGTCGATAAGTCCCCAATGGAATGGACGCCCCCGCCCTATTACGGCATCGCGATGTGCCAGAGTGGGGGGTGATCACTCTCACTCGAAGAAGACGGAGGCGTCCGGATGCAGG
>NZ_JAWLFK010000023.1:0-38562 GCF_041685615.1 Thioalkalivibrio sp. | reverse complement strand
CGCTGCGGGGGGAGGAAGGATTTTGCCTGCATGGAATCAATCTACCTGTGAAAAAGAGGAAATCTAGGAGGCCTGGAGCGTCCGGGCAAGCGCCCCCACCCGGCACCGGGAGTTGTCGGCCCCATGCGGTCGATCGTGCACGCACAAACGAAAAAACCCGGGCGGCAACGCCGGACCCGGGTGTGTAAACGAACCGACAGGCCGGGGTTACGGACGGACGTAGGTGAAGTCGGCGCGCTGCAGTTCGTGGATGCGGACCACGCCGCTGTTGACCACCTTCACGCCCTCGACGAGGTCTTCTTCCTTCAGCCCCATGTTGGTCATGGTGTTCGAGCAGGCGGAGAAGTTGATGCCGCTGGCCGCCATGCTGGCCACGCGGTCCGCGTGCACGCCGTCCGCAAGCAGGAGTTTGATGCCGGGGCCGTAGGCGACGATTTCAACGAACGCGTCATCCCCGTATACGGCTACGGTGTTCTGCGCGTTGTTGAGCGGCAGGACCTGGCCGAAGCGGTCATCGCGAGAAGCCTGGAAGACCAGTCGATTGCTCGCGGACAACTCGTCGCTCGCCGGCTTGTAGATGTCCTCGGACAGAGCCGGGCGGTCGGCATGGGCTACGGAGGCGCCCATGGCCAGGGCGGCTGCGAGCAGGCCGGTGTGCAAAAGGCGGTTCTTGAACGTCATTGGATTCTCCCTGGATGGTTTTTAATGGTTTGGCGCACACCTAGCCTCGGCCGGCAATGGGCCCTGGCTCGCAATCTTCCCGCAGGAAGAAAGATGCGTCCCGGGAGAATCTACATGGCTTCGCTGAGTTTAAAAAATAACAAAAACAGAATATTGAACTATCCTTTCGCTTAGGTCGTGGCTTCCGGAAGAGAACGTCCGAGCAGGGTGATCCAGTGCTCGACCGGGGTGTCCGTGCCACTTTGCAAATGGGTCTGGCAGCCGATATTGGCGGTGACAATGCGTGCCGGACCGCTGGCCTCGAGGTTGTCGAGCTTGCGCTGACGCAGACGACCAGCCATCTCGGGTTGCAGGATCGAGTAGGTGCCGGCGGAGCCGCAGCACAGGTGTGGCTCGACGACCGGCACCAGTTCGAAGCCGGCGGCGTGCAGGAGGGGTTCCACGCGACCCGGCAGGCCCTGGCCATGTTGCAGGGTACAGGGGGCGTGCCAGGCCACTGGCGGGTGACCGGCCGGCGCACGGATCCCGAGCGTGCGGATGGTCCCGGCGTCGAACAGCTCCACGGGGTCGCGCACCTTCGCTGCCAACCGCGCCGCGCGATCGGCATACGCCGGGTCGTCGGCCAGGAGGTGCCCGTAGTCGCGCAGCAGCACGCCGCAGCCGCTGGCAGTGCTGACGACTGCGTCCACGCCGCGTTCCAGAACCGGCTCCCAGGCATCCAGGTTGGCGCGGACCCTGGCGCGGGTCCTCGCCTCGAAGGCCAGGTGGTGTTCCACCGCGCCACAGCAGCGGGCGGCCCCGACCTCGACGACCTCGACGCCAAGACGCGCCAGCAGGTGGCGCAGGGCAGCGTTGATGCGGGCGTCAATGGCGTCATGCACGCAGCCGCCGAGCAGCAGGACCCGGCCATATTCGAAGCCAGACGCCGCGACGGACGCGGGTGGCCGGGCCGTGGACCTGGCGGCGTGCGCGGGCGGTACGCGCCGCTTGAGTGTGGCCGGCAGTACCGGGCGGGCGAGCCGCCCCAGCCCCAGGGCCAGGCGGAATGGCCAGCCAGCGGGCAGGGCGCGGACGAGCAGGGCGCGCAGCAGGCGCTCGCGCAATGGGCGTTCGAGATCCTGCTCGACGACCTCACGGCCCATGGCTACCAGGTGGTTGTAGTCGACCCCGGAGGGGCAGGTAGTCATGCAGTTGAGACAGGTCAGGCAGCGGTCCAGGTGGGTGCGGGTGGTGGCATTCGCCTCGCCGCTCTCCAGGACTTCCTTGATCTGGTAGATGCGTCCGCGCGGACCGTCCAGTTCGTCGCCCTGTTCCTGGTAGGTGGGGCAGGTCGCGTTGCAGAAACCGCAGTGGACGCAGTTGCGCAGGGCCTGTTCGGCGATGCGCGCGGCCGGGTCGTGCTCGAAGCGGGGGTGCAGGCGGGTTTCCATGGTCTCAGCTTGCCCGAGCGGTAATCGGATGGGGGGGCATCAGTGGGGCGAAGAATACCCCGTCTGGGTCCAGGGCAGCGCGGACCTCGCCCTCCAGCCGTGCATGGGGAGCGGGGCGCGGATGCAGCCAGGCGGCGTCGGCCGGGTCGCCGAACCACAGCCGTGCATGCCCGCCCGCATCTTCGACCCTTGCGCGAACCGTTTCCGGGCTGGCGGTGGAGCGCAACCAGCGCTCGCCACCGCCCCAGTTGAGCAGCCAGTCGCCCGGCAGATCCAGCGGTGGGGTCGCCGGCGGCAGGCTCAGGCGCCACAGGCGTTCGCTACCGGCCACCGCCCGGGTGAGGAAAGGCAGGTGGCGATCGCGCAGCCGCGTCCAGAAGCCCGGGCCGTCAACGTCCGGCTCGGCGCCGAGGCGCTCGGCGGCCTCCTGTACGGCCTCCTGGCCACCGCCCAGGCGGATGTGGCTGACCCCGTCGGCCCAGGCCAGGCCCGAGAACGGCAGGGCGGTGCGGCCCCAGTCGCGCGCCTGTTCGATGAAGGCCGCAGCGGAGCTCTCCCGGCGCAGCCAGGCCTGGTACGCGGGGGCGGGCAGCAGCTTGAAGCTGATCTCCAGCAGCAGCCCCAGGCTACCGAGGCTGCCGGCCATCAGCCGCGAGACGTCGAAGCCGGCGACGTTCTTCATGACCTCGCCGCCGAAGCGGAGGATCTCGCCGCGGCCGTTGACGATACGGGTGCCAAGCACGGCGTCGCGCAGGCTGGCGGTCCAGGGGCGCCGGGCGCCGGACAGGCCCAGGGCCACCATGCCGCCCACGGTGCTGGATGGCGTGGGCATGGCCGGTTCGAAGGGTAGCATCATGCCGACCTCCTCCAGCGCGACCTGCAGTTCCATTATCGGCGTGCCGGCGCGCACGGTCACCACCAGTTCGCTGGGCGCCAGGTTGACGATGCCCTGGTGACCGCCGGCCTCCAGCGGCCGGACGTCCGCCTCAAGGCCGGCGGGGAAGGCAAGCGCGCGCTGGCTCCCGCCGCCGGCAAGGGCCAGACGGTGCCCGGCGTTACCGGCCGAGCGGATGCGCTCGGCCAGCATCGCGGACTGGTCGGTTCCGGTCTCCATCAAGCGCTGGCCCGACCGGGCGCTAGCCCGTCTCCAGGGCCAGGCGCACGCCCTCCAGACGATGACGCACATCCGTGGCCAAGTCCTCGACGCCGGGCTTTTCGACCAGGCCCATCACCGCGACCGGATCCATGAACCCGACGGTGCAGGTGCCGTTCCCGTTGTCCTGTACCAGCACGTTGCAGGGGAGCAGCAGGCCAATGTTGGGATCGGCCTCGACAGCCTGCCGGGCGAGGTTCGGGTTGCAGGCGCCGAGGATGCGGTAGGGCCGGTGGTCCAGATCCAGTTTCTTCTTGAAGGCCGCGGCCACGTCGATGTCGCTGAGGATGCCGAAGCCTTCCTCGCCCAGGGCCGCCGTGGTGCGTTCGATCACGCTGGTGATGTCGCCTTGGACGATCACGTTGAATCCGTACTTGGGTTGTTCCATGCGGGGTACTCCGTTGGCAATGGATGGGGCTACGCCGAAAGCGCCTGCGTGGCGGCGGTCGGGCCGCCTCCCGGCGGTTTCGAGCGTCGGCGCTGGTTCCAGATTATCAGCAGACCCAGCGCCAAGGCTGGCAAATAGAACCAGTACGGGCTGGGGCGGTCGGTCGGTACCAGCACGCCGGTGATCGACCAGCCTCCTTCCAACCCTACTCGGCCGGCCGGGCTGCCGAAAGCAACCGTCTGGATTTGCGCCTTCTGGTTGTCCGGGTCGAAGCGGACGTCCAGGCCGGCGTCGGCCAGGCGCTCGCGCGGCGCCAGGTCGGGGTCACCCAGCGGGAACATCACGGTGCGCGTGATCGCGCGGCCCTCGAGGTCGATGCCGGTGGCCTCCAGGCGCAGTGAACCGCGGTCCGGGACGGTCTCCACGACCTCGAACAGCGTCTCCGGCGGCTGGTGCTGGTGAGGCGGCACGACGCGGTCCATCAGCACCGTCGGTGCCAGCAGCACGAAGGCGACCACCAGCAGGGCGGCGGATTCCCAGTAGCGGCTGCGGGTCAGGAACCAGCCCTGGGTGGCCGCGGTAAAGGCGAGGATGCCGGCCAGCGAGCCGAGGAAGACCAGCGCCAGCTGGAACACGTTGTCCACCCCGATCAACAGCAACTGGCTGTTGAAGATGAAGAAGAACGGCAACGCGATGGTGCGCAGGCTGTAGGCGAAGGCCTGGATCCCGGTGCGGATCGGGTCGGCCTTCGCGATTGCCGCGCCGGCGAACGAGGCCAGGCCCACCGGTGGCGTCACGTCGGCCATGATGCCGAAATAGAATACGAACAGGTGGGCCGCGATCAGCGGGATCAGGATGTCGTGCTGGGCCCCCAGGTCGACAATGATTGGCGCCATCAGGGTCGCCACGATGATGTAGTTCGCGGTGGTCGGCAGGCCCAGCCCGAGGACCAGGCTGATTACCGCGGTCAGCACCAGTACCAGCAGCAGGTTTCCGCCGGACAGGGTGTCGACCAGATCGGTCAGGACCAGCCCGACGCCGGTCATCGCGACCGTGCCGACGATGATCCCGGCCGCGGCGGTGGCCAGGCCGATACCGATCATGTTGCGCGCGCCGGTCTCGAAGCCCTGGAACAGTTCCCAGACCCCGACCCACGCGGCTTGCAGGAGACGTCCCTGGCGCCGGAACAGGGCCACCAGCGGGCGCTGGGTCAGCACGATGAACATCATGAACGCCACCGCCCAGAACGCCGCCAGGCCCGGCGACAGGCGCTCCACCACCAGCGCCCAGACCAGCACCACCAGCGGCAGCAGGTAGTGCAGCCCGCTCAGGACCGTGGGGGCGACCCGCGGCAGCGGGCGCTCGGTATCCAGGGCCTCGGGGTCCGGCTCGCGCGCGACGATCCAGACCAGTACCAGGTAGGTGGAGAACAACAGGCCGGCGATGATCCAGGCCGCGGCGTCCCCGGCGACGGTCTTGATCCAGCCCAGTCCCCAGTACACCGCGCCCGCCAGGATGATCAGGCTGGCCACGGTCACGGCGAAGCTGATCAGGCGCCCGCGCCAGGTGGTCACGGTGGCACGCTGGAGGCCCTCCATGCCGTTCTTGCAGGCCTCCAGGTGAACGATGTAGATCAGCGCGATGTAGGCGATCAGCGCCGGCAGGATGGCGTGCTTGAGCACCTCGACATAGGGGATGCCGACGTACTCGACCATCAGGAACGCGGCGGCCCCCATCACTGGCGGCATCAGCTGCCCGTTCACCGAGCTGGCGACCTCCACCGCCCCGGCCTTGTGCGGGGCGAAGCCGACCCGTTTCATCAGCGGAACCGTGAAGGTGCCGGTGGTGACCACGTTGGCGATCGACGAGCCGGAGACCACGCCGGTCATCCCGGAGGCCAGCACCGCCGCCTTGGCCGGGCCGCCACGCAGGTGCCCGAGCAGGGCAAACGCCACGCGGATGAAGTAGTCCCCGGCCCCAGCACGCTCCAGCAGCGCCCCGAACAGGACGAACAGGAACACGAAGCTGGTGGAGACCCCCAGCGCGATGCCGAACACCCCCTCGTTGGACAGCCACTGCTGGGCCATCGCGCGCGGGTAACTGGCGCCCCGATGAGCGATCAGGTCCGGCATCAGCGGCCCGGCGAAGGTGTAGAACAGGAAGATCGCGGCGATGATGGTCAGCGCCGGGCCGAGCACCCGGCGGGTCGCCTCCAGCAGCAGGACCAGCCCGATCCCGGCCAGGATCAGGTCCGGCTCGGTGGGGGCACCGGGGCGCGCCGCCAGGGCCTCGTGGAACAGGTACAGGTACAGCGCACTGAAGGCCGCGACCGCGGCGAACAACCAGTCACCCAGCGGCACGCGATGGATGGGGTCGTCCCCGTGGAGCAACGGCCAGGCAACGGCGACCAGGGCGATCCCGAGCGCCAGGTAGACCGCGCCGAGCCGTTCCAGGCCGAGGAACTGCCACAGGCCCAGCGCGATCAGGGCCAGACCCCCCAGTGCGTAGAGGATGCCGATGGCGTGTTGCCAGCCCTTGCCGCGGGCCGTGGGGCGCACTGCGGGAAACAGCAGGTAGCCCAGGAAGATCGCGAAGGCCAAGTGGATCGAGCGGGCCTCGGTCTCGGAGACGACGAAGATGTCCACCCAGTCGGCAATCGGCGCGGCGATCCAGATCTGGAACAGGGACCAGGCCACGGCCGTGAGCCAGATCAGGGCGCGGGTTGCGCGGCCCGGGTGGCGGCCACCGGCCTCCAGCTCGGCGACCTTGCGGTCATCGAGGGCGGCTTCCCGGGGTCGAGTCTCAGTCATCGATCAGTCCTGCTTCGCGGAAGTAGCGCCGGGCGCCGGGGTGCATGGGGGCGGACAGCCCCTCGTCCACCATGCCCTCGCGTTCGAGACCGCTGAAGGCCGGGTGCAGGCCGCGAAAGGTCTCGAAGTTGTCGAATACGGCGCGGGTCAGCTCGTAGGCGGCCGTGTTCGAAGTGCGGTTCGAGGTGACCAGGGTCGCGCCCACGCCATAGGTGCGGATGTCCTGGTCCTGCCCCGGGTACGTATCGGCGGGGATCACCGCCGTGAGGTAATAGGGCGTCGAACGGATCAGCTCCTCGATCGCCGGGCCTTCGATGGACACCAGGCGGGCGTCGCAGGTGGCGATGGGTTCCTGGATCGCCGCCGACGGATGCCCGACCGAGAAGACGAAGGCGTCGATCCGGTTGTCGCACAGCGCCTGCGCCTGCTCGCGCGAGGGCAATTCGCCGACGCGGCGGAAGGTGTCGTGGTCCCAGCCGAGCTTCGCCATCAGCTCTTCCATCAGGGTGCGCTGCCCGGAGCCGGGATTGCCGATGTTCACCCGCTTGCCCGGCAGGTCGTCCAGACCCTGGATGTCCGCATCCGGGCGCACCACCAGGGTCAGTGGCTCGGGGTGCAGGCTGAACATCGCCCGCAGGTGGTCGGCGGGTCCGAAGGCCTCGAAGCGGCCACTGCCGTGATAGGCGTGGTACTGGAGATCCGACTGGGCCACGCCGAAGTCCATGTCGCCGGAACGCACCATGTTCAGGTTGAACACCGAACCGCCGGTGCTCTCCGCGGTGCAGCGCATCCCGTGGCTGTCGCGGCGGGTGTTGAACAGCCGGCACAGGTGCTGGCCGGCAGGGTAGTACACACCGGTGACGCCGCCGGTGCCGATGTTGATGAAGCGTTGATCCGCCGCGGACAGCGGCGCAATCAGCAACAGCCCCAGGGCCAGCAGTCCGCCGGTCAGCCGGCGTGTCGGGGTGCAGCGGACGGGCGATCCTCGCATGGGTTCTCCGGGGAACAGGCGGTATCGGGAGTGTAGGGAATCGACGCGCAATGTACACGCCTGTGCGAGTCGCGCGGGCGCACGAATTCGCTGGTTCTATGGCGGGTCGGCGCGTAGTGTGGAAGGCTCATCCGACGCAGGCATCGCTCCATGTGGCTTGAAACCCGCTGTGACTTCGAATTCGAGATCCCGGTCCCGACGCCGTTCGTGTTGATGCTGCGGCCGCGCAGCGGGCCGATCCAGTGGATCGGGCGCGAGGAATACCGGCTGGTGCCGAATGCACCGGTGACCGAGTTCGTGGATGTCTACGGCAATCTGTGCCAGCGCCTGGTCGCGCCGCCGGGGCCTTTCTCGATCCATACGGCGGCCGAGGTGCAAACGGCCGACGCACTGGATCAAACTCCTGGCGCTCCCTTCGTGGAGGTGCAGTCCCTGCCGGATGCCGCACTCGGCTATCTACTGCCCAGCCGCTTCTGCGAATCGGATCGCTTCAACCTGATGGCAACCGAGATCACGGCGGGCCAGTGGCTGGGCTACGACCAGGTGGCCGCGATCACGCAGTGGCTGCGCGAGCGCATCGAGTATCTCCCCGGCACCAGCGACATCCCGATCTCGGCGGTGGAGGTGAACCAGCGCGGCAGCGGAGTGTGCCGCGATCTGGCCCACCTGGGCATCGCGCTTTGCCGCAGTCTCAGCATACCGGCGCGCATGGTGGTCGGGTATCTGCACGGCCTGCAGCCGATGGACATGCATGCCTGGTTCGAGGCCTTTGTCGGAGGCCGCTGGTATACCTTCGACCCGACTCAGGCCGAATTGCGCGGCGGCTATGTGGTGGTGGGCTACGGGCGTGATGCGGCCGACGTGGCGATCTATAACCAGTTCGGCCTGCCGGTGTACCCCACCCGTCACGAGGTCGGCGTGCGCCGTATCGCGATGCCCGACTGAGGCCCTCGGGGTCCACATTCCCGGGTGGTGGAAGAGGCCACGTGGCGGCCCGCCAGGGGGCTCGCTGAGGGTCCGTAGGTCTCTGATTGAACATCGGAAACGCAGTGAAGTGGCGCGCGATGGGGCGAGCTTCGGCGCGCCGTCGGGGCGGGTCCGGCCTGAAACAAAGGGCCGGATGGCGTATGCTAAGCGGCCTTTTTGACGGCCGTGCCCCGCTAGGGAAACACTGATCAATGTACACACTCGCGTTGGCATCCCAAGTTTTCCGAGGCAAGGCGCGCCGTGCAGCGGGTAGTGGTTCTACCCGCAAGCGGTGCAACGCAGGATCGGGGAACCTGGGGTGCCAACCCCACAAGCCATTGAAAGCAGGGGCTCGGCCGCTTTTGCGCGCGCACGGCGTTGCGGCTCCCTTGTGCAGAATGACTGCACGGCAGTCACCGCGCCTTGTTCGCACGCAAAAGCGACTCGAGCGCGAGTGTGTACATTGATCAGTGTTTCCCTATGCTGGCGCGCCGAAATCCGCTAATCCGAAGCTTTGAACGGGAGACCCGAATGTTTTCGATCGACATGAGCATCAACGGCTACGACGATGAACTCTGGAACGCGATCCGCAACGAGGCGCAGCGCCAGGAAGAGCACATCGAGCTGATCGCGTCGGAGAACTACACCAGCCCGCGCGTGATGGAGGCGCAGGGTTCGGTACTGACCAACAAGTACGCCGAGGGCTATCCGGGCAAGCGCTACTATGGTGGCTGCGAGCATGTCGATGTGGTCGAGCAGCTGGCGATCGATCGCCTGAAGCAGCTCTATGGTGCCGACTACGCCAACGTGCAGCCGCATTCCGGCTCCCAGGCCAACGCCGCGGTCTACATGGCCCTGCTGCAGCCGCATGACACCGTCCTGGGCATGAGCCTGGACGCCGGCGGCCACTTGACCCACGGCGCCAAGCCGAACTTCTCCGGCAAGATCTACAACGCGGTGCAGTACGGCATTACCGACGAGGGCCTGATCGACTACGACGAGGTCCAGCGCCTGGCCACCGAGCACCAGCCGAAGATGATCGTCGCCGGCTTCTCCGCCTATTCGCGCGTGGTCGACTGGAAGCGCTTCCGCGAGATCGCCGATTCCGTGGGCGCCTACCTGATGGTCGACATGGCCCATGTCTCCGGCCTGATCGCCGCCGGCGAGTACCCGAACCCGATCGACCACGCCCACGTGGTCACCTCCACCACGCACAAGTCCCTGCGCGGGCCGCGTGGCGGCTTCATCATCTCCAAGGGCCAGCCGGAACTGAACAAGAAGTTCCAGTCGCTGATCTTCCCGGGCACCCAGGGTGGTCCGCTGATGCACGTGATCGCCGGCAAGGCGGTGGCGTTCAAGGAGGCGCTGGAGCCGGAGTTCAAGACCTACCAGAAGCAGGTGATCGCCAATGCCCGCGCGATGGCCGAGGTGCTGGTCGAACGCGGATTCGACATCGTTTCCGGTGGCACCGATAACCATCTGTTCCTGCTGAGCCTGGTTGCCAAGGGCATCACGGGCAAGGCGGCGGACGCCGCCCTGGGTCGTGCCAATATCACGGTCAACAAGAACGCGGTACCGAATGACCCGCAGTCCCCGTTCGTCACCTCCGGCATCCGCATTGGTACGGCCGCGCTGACCACCCGTGGCTTCACCGAGGCCGAATCGCGCGAACTGGCCGGCTGGATCGCCGACGTGCTGGACGATGTCGAGAACGAGCAGGTGATCGACGCCACGCGCGAAAAGGTCTTGGAGATCTGCCGTCGCTTCCCGGTATACGGCGCCGGCGAATAATTCCGGCCGGGTGCCGGGCTGACGGCTCCTGATGCGCTGTCCGTCCTGTCATGACCAGGACACCCGCGTGGTCGATTCGCGGGTGGCCGGCCCGGAGCAGGAACAGATCCGGCGCCGCCGTCAGTGCCGCGCCTGCGGCGCGCGCTTCACGACCTTCGAGCGGGCGGAGTTCAGCCTGCCGCGGGTGGTCAAGCGTTCCGGCGAACGGGTCGCCTTCGACGAGGAAAAGCTGCGCAGCGGTCTGCGCCGGGCACTGCACAAGCGCCCGGTGAAGACCGACGATGTCGAGCGGGTGATCGACGACATCAAGCGCCAGCTCTCCGCGCTGACCGCCCCCGAGGTGAGGTCCGACCGGATCGGCGAAATGGTGCTGGCGGCCTTGCACGGGCTGGATCATGTGGCCTATATCCGGTTTGCCTCCATTTATCTCAGCTTCGCCAGTGTGCAGTCCTTCCGCGAAGCGATCGAACGGCTGGAGGAAGACCTCAGCCCGGAGATGCGCCGGTCGCAGATGCGACTGATTGACGAGGAGGCGACCGGCATCGTCCCGGAACCGACGGCGGATGGACGGGCCACCCCGGAGACCGGGAGCGGCTCGGAGAAGGGGGAGTAATGGAGACGCCCACGACCGAGCAGGCGATCGCCGACCGCCGTCACATGGCTCGCGCCCTGAAACTGGCGGACTACGGCCGGTTCACCACTGACCCGAACCCGCGGGTGGGTTGCGTGATCGTGCGCGATGGCCGCGAGGTCGGTGCCGGCCTGCACTGGAAGGCGGGCGATTCGCATGCCGAGGTGAACGCGCTGCAGGCGGCCGGCGAGGCCGCCCGGGGCGCGACCGTCTATGTCACCCTGGAGCCCTGCAGCCATCACGGCCGTACCCCGCCCTGTACCGATGCGTTGATCCGGGCGGGTGTGGCGAGGGTCGTGATCGCGATGCAGGATCCCAACCCGCAGGTCTGCGGAGCCGGGGTCGGGGCATTACAGGCGGCGGGCATTCAGGTCGACAGCGGGGTGCTGGAGGCCGAGGCGCGGGCTCTGAACCCCGGCTTCGTGCAACGCATGGTGCAGGGCCACCCCTGGGTGCGGGTCAAGCTGGCGGCAAGCCTCGACGGGCGCACGGCCATGGCATCCGGAGAGTCGCAGTGGATTACCGGCGAGGCGGCGCGCCGAGACGTGCAGTTGTGGCGAGCACGGGCCGGGGCGATCCTGACCGGCAGTGGCACCGTGGTTAGCGACGACCCGCGCCTGAACGTGCGGATGAAGCCGCTCGAGCTGGCCACCCACGCCGGCTTTCCCGACGACCCGCACCATCACGACCTGCGCGGGCGTCAGCCCTTGCGGGTGATCGTGGACGCCCGCCTGCGCACGCCGCCGGGATCGCAGATCCTGCGCGAGGGGACGGTCTGGATCCTTACGGGCCCGGATGTGGTGGGTTCGCCCGCGGCGGACGTGCTGCGCGGCAAGGGTGCCGAGGTGCGAGCCATACCCCTGGCGGAGGAGTCGGCCGAGGGCGGTCTGGATCTGGGTGCCGTGCTGGCAGAGCTGGGACGCGCCGAGATCAACGAACTGCACGTGGAATCCGGTCCCGGCCTGGCCGGGGCACTGGCCCGCGGGGGCTGGGTGGACGAATGGCTGATCTACCAGGCGCCTGTACTGCTGGGCTCCAGCGCTCGCCCGCTGGTGGAGTGGCCGCTGGCGCGTATGGCGGATCGGGCCGAGCTCGAGGTCGTTGACAGCCGCTGGGTTGGCGAGACCCTGCGCCTGCGTGCCCGTCCGCGTTCGTAAGGGCCTGGTGGTTGCCAATAAAGGGCTTTCCAGGACAGACCTTGCCAACATGAAGACCCGGGGCGTGGTGCGAATTTATTAGCGTTTCCCTATGATGGGCGGCCTGTCGCCCGGCGTTGCGCACGCGGGCGTGCCCGAAAGAGTGGACATCCATGTTTACCGGAATCATCGAGACCCTTGGCAGCCTGGAGCGCCTGACTCCCAGCGGGGGCGACGTGCGGCTGGACGTCAATGCGAGCGGGATGGACCTGGCGGATACCCGCCCGGGGGATTCCATCGCGGTTAACGGCGTCTGCCTGACGGTGACCGCGCTGACCGGCCATGGCTTTGTCGCCGATGTCTCGCGCGAGTCGCTGGATGTCACCACACTGGGTCATCTCGGGCCGGGCGACCGGGTGAATCTGGAACGCGCGCTGGCGCTGGGTGACCGCCTGGGCGGGCACATGGTGTCCGGACATGTCGATGGCATGGGCGAGGTGGTGGCGATGGAACCCGATGCGCGCTCCACCCGCGTGCGATTCCGGGCGCCGGTGGCGCTGGCCTGCTACATCGCGGCCAAGGGCTCGATTACGATCGACGGCACCAGCCTGACCGTGAACCGGGTGGATGGCGCCGAGTTCGAGGTCAACATCATCCCGCACACCTGGTCCCTGACGCGGTTCGCCGTCTATGCAGTGGGCACGCCGGTCAACCTTGAGGTGGATCTGATCGCCCGCTACCTGGAACGTCTGATGCTGGGCGATCGTGCGGCCGAACCGGGGACTGGGGCGGGGGATCTGTCCGAGGCCTGGCTGGCCGAACAGGGCTTCCCTAACCACTCCGGTTCGCGCGACTGAAAACAGGAATCCAATGGAATTTTCCGATACCGAAACCATCCTTGAAGAGCTTCAGGCCGGACGCATGGTAGTCATCGTCGATGACGAGGACCGCGAGAACGAAGGCGATCTGCTGATGCTGGCCTCGCACGCGCGGCCCGAGGACATTAACTTCATGGCCAAGTACGGCCGGGGGTTGATCTGCCTGACGCTGACCCGCGAACGCTGCAAGCAGCTGGCGCTGCCATTGATGGTGACCGATACCAACGATGTGCACGGGACCAACTTCACGCTGTCGATCGAGGCGGCCGAGGGCGTGACCACCGGGATCTCGGCCTACGATCGCGCGCACACCATTCGCACCGCCGTGGCCCCCAATGCCAAGCCCGAAGACATCGTGCAGCCGGGTCACGTGTTCCCGCTGATGGCGCAGCCGGGTGGGGTAATCGTGCGCGCCGGGCATACCGAGGCCGGCTGTGACCTCGCGCGCCTGGCCGGGGCCGAGCCGGCTGCGGTGATCGTCGAGATCCTGAACGAGGATGGCAGCATGGCGCGGCGTTCGGATCTCGAACGCTTCTGCGCCGAGCATGACCTGAAAATGGGGACGATCGAGGACCTGATTCGCTACCGCATCGAGAACGAGAAGACGGTGCGGAGGGTCTCCGAGCGTCCGTTCCCCACCGAGCATGGCGAGTTTCGTCTGCTGGCCTTCGAGGACGAGGTCGACCACGAACTGCATTTCGCCCTGGTGCGCGGGGAGCCGAAACCGGACCAGGACACCCTGGTGCGCGTGCACCTGGAAAGCACGCTTTACGACACCCTGGGGTATGCCGGGCCGGATCGTGGCTGGCCGCTGGATGATGCCCTGCGCCGGATCGACGCGGCGGGCGAGGGCGTGGTCGTGGTGCTGCGCAAGCACGAGAGCCCGGAGGCCCTGGCCCAGCGTCTGGAGCATATCGGGCAGCCGGCGCCGGAGGAGAGCAGCGGTCGCGAGAACTCGGCCGAATGGCGCATGTACGGCATTGGCGCGCAGATCCTGGCCGACTGCGGCGTGGGGCGCATGCAGCTGATGTCCGCGCCCAAACGCTTCCACGGCCTCGGGGGCTTCGGCCTCGAGGTGGTCGAATACATTCACGAGTAGTCGCTCCCGGCCGCGTCTGCCGGGCCCCGTCACCGGTATGACAACGCGGATGAGGGGCTGTTGGTCGGGCCCCTCGCCTGGCAGGGTTCCTCCGCCGTACGGGCGGAATATCTCCACGTAGTCTTCAGGGTGCTGCGGTCGCCGGCGTGGCCGGTGTATGGCCACGACCCGGCGGGAGATCCTGCCGCGGGTTTGACACGGCCCGTTCCCGGTCGAAATGATGAGCCACCAGGTGGGAATCTTCCCGCTAAGCTCGATGAGCTGGGGGTGGGCCGGATAATGGTGAATCGATGATCGAGCTGCAGTGGCTGGTACCCCTGCTGCCCTTTGTCGCAGCGTTGCTGGTGCACCTCCTTTCCGGCCAGCTGGGCCAGCAGGTTGCGCGCCTCAGCGTGGCACTCAACCTGGTCGTTCTGATCATCGCGGCCTATCAGCTGTTTCACTTCATCGCCGCGGACGCCGGGCCCCAATGGGCGGCCCTGGCGGGTGGCTGGGTCAGCCTGCAAATCGACCCGCTGAGCGCAATCATGGCGCTGGTGGTTTCGGGCATCAGCCTTGTCGTGCACATCTACTCGGTCCGCTACATGGTCGAGGAGCCCGGGTACGGTCGCTTCTTTATGCTGCTCGACCTGATGACCGGGTCGATCCTGCTCATGGTCATGGCCGGCGATCTGATTACTTTGCTGGTGGCCTGGCACCTGATCGGGGTAATGCTCTACTTCCTGCTCGGGCACAACACCGAGCCCCCACGCACCCAGCGGTACGCGTTCTGGACATTCATTGCCTACCGGCTGGGGGATCTGCCGCTGGTCCTGGCGGCGGTGATCCTGTTTCAGGCCTACGGCGTGCTGGACTTCCCGAGCCTGTTCGAACGCATCGCCGCGATGCCGGACGCACGCACGTTCTTGGATCTTCCGGTCACCGGTAGCGTGGCCTTCCTCGTCGCCCTGGCGGCGTTCGCCAAGTCTGCACAGTTCCCGCTACACATCTGGCTGCCTTACACCATGGAGGGTCCGACACCGGTTTCCGCCCTGATGCATGCCGGCGTCGTGAACGCCGGTGGCATTATCATCAATCGATTTGCCCCGGTCTTTGTCCACAGCGGCGAGATCCTGCATCTATTGTTCGTGGTGGGGCTGTTGACGGCGCTGATCGGGTCGGTGCTGATGCTCACGCAGAACGACATCAAGAAGGCGCTGGGCTACTCCACTATGGGGCAGATGGGCTTCATGGTGATGGAGGCCGGCGCCGGGGCCTTTGCCCTGGCGATCTTTCATCTCATTGCCCACGGCCTGTTCAAGGGCACCCTGTTTCTCAATGCGGGTAACGTCATCAATGCCGCACGCAAGCACGATGGCGTTCCCAACGACGCGCTCTACGATTTCCTGGTCGAGCGCAAGTCCGCGCCAACCCGCCTTCCATGGTTGATGATCGCGGCGATTACGCTGATCGTGCCGCTGGCCATTCTGGTCATCGTTCATGGCTGGGTCGCGCAGGATGTCTTCCAGCAGCAGGGGGCCATTGTCCTGTTGTTCTTCGGCTGGGTTGCCGGTGTTCAGGTCCTGTTCTCCGCCTACCGCCTGGACACGGAAAACCCTCTGCGCATGATGGCGCTGATCGTTTTGTCGTTCACGGTGGTCGTGGTGGGCTACGTCGTTGTCGGGCATACCTTCGAGGCCTTCCTTTACCCCGATGCCGCGTTCCGCGACGCGCTCTACTCGGCTGCCGGCATCCATCAGCTGACCTTCGACATGCTGGTGGCCGTGCTGGCCATCATCATGGTGCTTGGCTGGATGGGTGCCTACTTCACCAGGGTCCGCCGTCAGCCCGTGGATGCGGGCCAAGACAGCGCCTGGCTGATCATGTACTCGCTGTTCTCGCGCGAACTGTATGTGGCCGACGTTTTCGAGCGTGTGACGGCCCGCCTGCTGGATTTCTCGAAGCGCCTGAATATCTGGATGAGGTGGAGCTGAAATGTCGAGTCTCCTGCTGGTGCTCGCGGCGTTCTTTCTTCCCCTGTTTCCGGCCAGCGTCGTGTTCAACAGGCTGGCGGCCGCCAGCGACCACCTCGCGGTGCGGTTGGCCCTGTTCGTCATCTGGCCCCAGATTGGGGTGCTGCTGATCCTGTGGGGCGATCTTCCGATGGACCCGGGGCTGATCGCCGCCTGGGCGTTGCTCAGTGCGGTCCTTTACGCCTTTCGGATGCTGACCGTTCGCGAGGTGGGGCGCTGGAGCGCCATGCTGGCCAGTTCCGCCTGGCCACTGGCCTGGCTGTATGCCTTGCAGACACCGGACGCGCCGGATCTCGTTGCCTTCACTCTGGCCCTGACGGCCGCTCCCGTGCTGATGCTGCTGGTGCGTGCGACCCTCGCAAGCCGCCTCGAGGCCGCCTACACCGGCCTGCACGGCGGACTGGCCCGGGATCTCCCGCGCCTCTCCGGGGTTATTGTGGTGACCACGCTTGCGGCCATGGCCCTGCCGTTGTTCCCGGGGTTCTTCGCCCTTCTGACCGTGATGAGCGGGGCGACACTCTGGATGGCGGTTGGGATCCTTCTAATCTGGCTGCTATGGAGCTGGGCGGGCGTGCGACTGCTGGAGGGTACGGTGTTCGGTCCGCGCAGCGGCCCGGTCGCGGCGGATCTGACCATGTATTCGGCCTGGGGGCTTGCCTTCCTGATCGGGGTGATGGTGGCCGCCGGCCTGGCCTGGAGCGGAGCTGCCCTGTGACCCTTTCCCTTGGACGCCAATTGAAGATTCGGTCGATGGTGCACATGGCCGCCGAGCCGATCCCGAACCTCTGGCCCATGCGCACATTCATCCACCACAACCCGCTGCACGGGCTGGAGGAGTTGCCGTTCCCCGAAGCGGTCGAGCGGGGCGAAGCGCTGTTCCGCGGGCGCGGATTCGTGAAACGCGATGCCTGCCAGCGGTGGCTTGCCCTTGGGCGGATCGATCACGATTCGCTGGCGGCCAGCATTCACGCGGCCCTCGACGAATACCCGGCCCTGCAATCCATCGGGGGCGACGCGCTGATCCATGCCCTGTTGACCCGCCGCCGCGACCCGGTAATCTGTCAACGTACGGTCGCGAGTCTCGATGACATTGCCGCTTCGCTTGAGGGCGAGGCCCCGCACGCGCCGGATGCCGTGAATGTCGAGGCGCTCGCGGAGCAACTGCGCGAGGAATTCCCTCCCGAACGGCCGTTTTACGAAGCGCTGGACGCGCTGTTCGGTACCCGGGCCGGCGAGACGCTCGACGAGCTCCTGATCAAGACCTGCCTGGACTTCTTCGACGAGGGCCAGTCTGCCTGGCAGATGCCTGGCCGGGAGAAGGGACTGTTTACCGCCTGGAGCCGTCTGGCACGGCGCAATCTGCGCTTGTTCCTGCGCGGGCTGCACGTCCAAAGGATCCTGGGGCAGGCCGATTCTCCCGAAGGGATCATTGCCTTCATCCTCGACGAACTGGGCATCCCCGAGAACGCCTGGCCGGACCTGATTGTGCGCGAGCTGACACACCTGCACGGCTGGGCCGGCTTCATCCGCTGGCGTGCGACAACCAGTCACTACTACTGGGCGCGGGAGTATCCCGCCGACCTGGTGGACTTTCTGGCCATTCGCCTGGTTCTGGCGCTGGCGCTCGTCCGCGAACACGCGCTGCGCTGGCGGATGCCTGGCAACCGAACCGAGCTCGAGGCCCTGATCACCGAACGCCCGGCCGAGTGCTACCTGCGCCACGAACTGTTCACCGGTATAGCGCTCCCGGCGCTGGCCGAGCGTGTCGAGGATGTCGTCGCCCGTGGCCGGCCCGCCGAGGTCGCCACGCTGCTCGGTCGGTATGTCCCGGCCCGGCGCTGCGCCGAGAGTCAGCGTCAGGCCCGGGCACTCGACGATCTGGCGGAGCTTGCCGGCATGCCGGAGCGCTTTCGCCAGATCGATCGGGACCATCTGGGCCGGGTGCTCGACGAACTGGCCGCGTTCGAGAAGCGCGAGGGAATGGTCTGGCTGGAGGCCCTGGAGGCCGGGTATCGCCGTTCACTGCTCGCCAGGCTGCATCGGGGTCCGCCGGCGCCGCGCGCCAAGCGACCGTTCGCACAACTGCTGTTCTGTATCGATGTGCGGTCCGAACGGATCCGCCGCCAGCTCGAGACCATCGGTGATTACCAGACCTACGGCATTGCCGGCTTTTTCGGTGTGCCGGTCAGTTTCATCGCACTTGGCAAGGGGAGCGAGGACCATCTCTGCCCGGTCGTGGTCACGCCGAAAAACCTGGTGCTCGAGGTGAGTACCGGAGCCGAAAAGCTGGATCCCGACCTGTACTCGTCGGCCGAGCATCTCCTGGACGATCTCAAGCACTCGGTGCTCTCGCCCTACTTCACGGTGGAGGCGATCGGTCTGTTGTTCGGGTTCGACATGGTCGGCAAGACCATCGCCCCGCGGGCCTACAATCGCTGGCGTCACAAGATCGAGACGGACAAGCCCTCGACCCGGCTGCTGGTCGACAAGCTCACCCGCGAGCAGGCGGACTCGGTCGTTCGTGCCCTCCAGCGGGTCATCATTGTGGAGGCGATTCACAAGGAATTCGGTATCGAGCGCGAGTCGATTACCGACGCGATGATTCGCGAACTGCGCGAGGCGGCGATGGAGAACCACGCGGGACAGACGCACTTCGCTCGTGACTTCGCCCTGAGCGAGAGCGCGGAATCCAGGTTCATCAGCACGCTACAGAACGATTATCGCATCAACCGTTCCTTCGCCCAGATGCAGCTCGAGCGCCTGGGCCGGATCGGCTTCTCCCTCGACGAACAGACCTATTTCGTGTCCCAGGCACTGCGCTCGATCGGGCTGACCGAACAGTTCTCGCGCTTTGTCATCCTCACGGGCCATGGCAGTCACTCGCACAACAATCCCTACGAGTCGGCGCTCGACTGCGGTGCTTGTGGTGGCAGCCACGGGCTCGTGAGCGCCCGGGTCCTCGCGCATATGGCCAACAAGCCGGCGGTGCGTCGCCGCATACGGGCGCAGGGCATCCACATACCGGACGATGCCTGGTTCCTGCCGGCGTTTCACAACACCACCTCCGACCGGATCCAGCTACACGACCTGGACCTGCTGCCGGCCAGCCACCTCGTCTACCTGGAGCGTCTGCGCAACGGGCTGCATGCGGCCAAGCGCCGGTCCGCGGCCGAGCGCGTGCCGACGCTTCTGCCGGAGGGTGTGCCGGGGCCCGACCCGATCCGCGCCGCGCGCATCGCCGAGCGCAACACCGTGGACTGGGCACAGGTACGCCCAGAATGGGGTCTGGCGCGCAACGCCGGCTTCATCATCGGGCGTCGCCACCTGACCGAGGCCTCGGATCTCGAGGGCCGTGCCTTCCTGCATTCCTACGACTACCAGCTCGACCCCCGGGGACGCCTGCTCGAGAGCATCCTGACCGGCCCGCTGGTGGTCGCCCAGTGGATCAACATGGAGCACTACTTCTCGGCGGTCGACAATGAACGCTACGGTAGCGGCAGCAAGGCTTACCACAACGTGGCCTGCCGTCTCGGCGTCATCACCGGGAACCTCAGCGACCTGCGTACCGGTCTCCCGTCGCAAACGGTGCTTCAGGATGGTCGGCCCTACCATGATCCGGTGCGCCTGCTGACCCTGATCGAGGCTCCTTTCGAACATGCCCGTGCGGCGATTGATGGTGTTCCCAAGGTCAGGAGCCTGGTCGTCAATGGCTGGATTCTGGTGATGATCCTGGATCCCGGGACGGATCGGTTATACCGGTTCGTGGAGGGCGAGTGGCGCGAGGAAGCCCTGCCGGACGCCGGGCGTAACGTAACCGATGAATCTGCTGCGGAGGGGGCCCTTCATGAACGACCTGAACCTGAATCGACTGAAAAAGCTCGAGATCATTCTCGAGGGTGAGCACCAGGCCTTTGCCACCGATCTCCTGGACCGGGCCGGTGTGAAGGGCTATACCATCATCGGCAACCTCTCCGGAAAGGGCAGCCAGGGTTTCCATGAGGGGCACCTGATGTTCAACGAGGACGAGGTGCTGATCATGATCATCGCCGCCGTGCCCGAGGAACTGGTGGAACCGATCCTCGAGGGCTTTACCCCGTTCTTCAACAAGCACAGCGGCGTCGTGTTCATCTCGGATATACAGGTCAGTCGGCTGGTGAAGTTCAGGGGGTGATCGCCCCTGCATGTCTCGCCGGGGTTCTACGATGCCTGCCCCGGGTGCGCTACACTAGGGCGGCTATGAACCAGTCGCTCGATCACTCCCGAGTCGATGTCGTGCGTTGAGTTGAGGGAGCTCCGCGAACGCGCGGTTCGTTCAGGGCGTCCTGTATCCACCATTCCGGGCGAACGGCCCGGCCTTGACCCAACCGGAATCACACCATGTCCGAAATCAAGACCCTGGAAGGCGACTTCACCGACGTTGCCGATCACCGTTATGGCCTGCTGCTGGCCCGTTTCAACAGCCTGATCGTCGAGCGTCTGCTGGAAGGCGCGGTGGATACCCTGAAGCGCCACGGGGCGCAGGAAAAGAACCTGACCATTGCCCGCGTGCCGGGGGCCTATGAACTGCCGCTGGCGGCTCAGGCCATGGCGCGTTCCGGGCAGTACGATGGTGTGATCGCGCTGGGTTGCGTGATTCGTGGCTCCACGCCGCATTTCGACTACGTGGCCGGCGAGGCGGCCAAGGGACTGGCGCAGGTGCAGATGGCCGAGGGCCTGTCAATCAGCTTCGGCGTGCTGACGACCGACTCGATCGAGCAGGCGATCGAGCGCGCGGGGACCAAGGCCGGCAACAAGGGCGCGGATGCCGCGATGGGCGCCATCGAGATGGTCAGCCTGATGCGCCAGCTGCGCGGTGGTTCCTGAGCGAACACGAGCGCGAATCCGACGTGACCGAACCTGGCAATCCCCCCCAATCCGGCCGTCCTGCATCCAAGGGCACGGGCGCCTCGCGCGGCCAGCGTCCGCGCAGCACGCCCGAGCAACGGGCGCGGCATGCGCGCTCGTTCGCGCGGCGGCGGGCCATGCAGGCGCTGTATTCCTGGCAGATGACCGGCGCCCTCCCCAAGGACATCCTGGCCGAGTTCCGCGACGACGAGGAACATGCCAAGGCCGATGCCGAGTACTTCCGCGAACTCCTGATCGGCGTGACCCGCGACCGCGAGACGCTGGATGCTCGCATGGAGCCGTATCTGGGCCGTCCGCTGGATCAACTCGATCCGGTGGAGCATGCGCTGCTGTGGCTGGGGCAGTGGGAGCTGGCCGAGCGCATCGAGGTGCCCTACCGCGTGGTGATCAACGAGGCGGTCGATCTCGCCAAGCGCTACGGTGCCGAGCAGTCGCATCGCTACATCAACGGCGTGCTGGACCGGCTCTCCGCCGACCTGCGCGGTCCCGAGCGCTCCGCGCCGCGCTGACCCCGGGCGGGTCAGCACCAAGGCCATGACCGGCCCCGGTTCCGAGTTCGACCTGATCCAGCGCTATTTCGGCGCGCCTTCGGCGGCCGCCGCAGCGTCTGTCGAAGGCGTCCGGCTCGGTATCGGCGACGACGCCGCCGTGCTGGGCGTTCCGGGGGGGCACGAGCTGGTTGTCACTGTCGACACCCTGGTCGAGGGCACCCACTTCTTTCCCGATCACCCGTCGGCGAGCGTTGGCCACAAGGCCCTGGCCTCTAACCTCAGCGACCTGGCGGCGATGGGCGCCGAGCCGCTGGGTGTCGTGCTGTCGCTAACCCTGCCGCGGGTGGATCATGCCTGGCTGTCGGGGTTCAGCGAGGGCTTCCTGGCCCTGGCCGGGGAGGTCGGGATTCCGCTGGTCGGCGGAGACACCAACCGGGGCCCGCTGGCGATCAGCGTGACCGTGCTGGGAACCGTGCCCGCGGGCCAGGCGCTGCGGCGCGACGGCGCCCGGCCCGGGGACCGTCTGGTGGTTTCCGGTGCACTGGGCGGAGCGGCCTTCGGGCTGGACCACGAGACGGCCCGGCGGGCACGGGGTACCGTGGACGGCATACCGCCCGCCGACGCCGGCGATCCGGCCTGCGAGCGGCTGTTCTGGCCCCGGGCACGGCTGGCGCTGGGGCGCGGCCTGCGCAACCGGGCCCGCGCGGCGATCGACATCTCCGACGGCCTGCTGGCGGACCTGGGGCATCTGTGTGCGGCCTCGGGTTGTGGGGCGCGGATCGACTGGCCGGCTGTTCCCCGCGACGTGTTGCTGGCGGAGGTGCCCGATGCGCATGCGCGCGACTACGCGCTTGGCGGTGGCGAGGACTACGAGCTGCTGTTCGCCCTCCCGGCGGGGGAGTCACTCGATCTGCTGGCGTTCAGCGTTGATGTACCGTTGACCGTGATCGGGGAATGCACCACCGGCGACGAGGTGGTCGTCGAGGACGTGGACGGGCAGCGACTGGACGTGGCGCGGGCGGGCCACGATCATTTCGCGGACACCGAAGAACACTAGGGACAGGGGAGCCATGCCGGAGCGAAAGATCCGCAAACCGCAGATGCCATCGGCGAAGACCGTTTTCGGCGATCCGATCCACCTGCTGGCGTTCGGCTTCGGCAGTGGCCTGTCGCGCTGGGCCCCGGGGACCACCGGTTCGCTGGGGGCGCTGGTGCTGTACTTCGCGATCATGAATTTCCCCGAATGGGCCTATATCGCGACCACCGTGATCGTGGTGATGGCCGGGTTCCATATCTGCGGTGAGAGCGCACGCAGGCTGGGGGTGCACGACCACCCCGGCATCGTCTGGGACGAATGGGCGGGTATGCTGATCACGCTGGCCTTCGCCCCGGCGGGGCTGATGTGGGTGGTCGTCGGCTTCCTGCTGTTCCGGGTGTTCGACATCCTCAAGCCCTGGCCCGCGAACTACTTCGACCACAAGTGGCAGGACGGCCACGGCATCATGATGGATGACGTGGTCGCAGGCCTGTACGCAGGCTTCGCCCTGGTGATCCTGGGCGGACTGTTCCAGCAGCTGGTGGTCGAGGCGTAGGGAAAGCACGTCACTGTGCTTCTCCGGGTGTGAACGGCTCGGCAGTGTCGCGGGATGGCAGGAACCCCGGGGGTGTCGCGCCGCCTCACGGTCAGGCAACCACGAAAGGAGTGCGTGGCATGAAGACCCCGTTTCGTCACCTGATGCAGGCCGCGTTCGTGGGCGCCCTTCTGGCGTTTGGCAGCGTTCAGGCGCAGCCGGCGGGCGGTCCGCCGGCGGGTCCTCCGGGCGCCAGTGGCGACACCCCGGCCGCCGGCGATCTGCCGCCCGGCCATGGAGGCACTCCGCCCGGGCAGCGCCGCCACGAGCCCCGACCCGATCGTCCGCGGGCACCGGATCCATCCTCGCCGCCGTCCCCGGACGACGCGCCGTTGCCGGACCCGTCCGATCTCCCCGAACCGCCCACCCCGCCGACGCCCGATCTCCCGGGCTGACGCGGGGGATTACTGCCCCTGGCGGCCGAGTGCGCGCAGGTGGCGGAGCCAGTGTTCTCGGGCGGCGGCGTCGCCCCCGTTGCGGCCAATCAGGGTGTGGCGGACCGGGCCGAAACCACAGAAGCGCAGGACGTTGCGTTCGAGGCTCTTCAGGCTGTGGGCGCCGAACCACCAGCGGTAAGCGAGGGCCGGCATCCCCATGGTGACGACGATGCGAACCGACCGGCCCTTGAGGCGCGTGTGACGCAGGCGATTCATGTCGCCATCGGCGACAAACGACGGCCGCAGGGTCTGCTCGAGGAACCCCTTCACCAGCGCTGGCATGTCGCCCAGCCAAAGCGGGTAGACCAGGACAAGGTGGTGGGCGGTCTCGATCAGTTCCTGGGCCTCCAGAATCGCGGGCGGCACGGTCTCGTCCAGGAATTCGGCCTGGCTCTTGAGCAGCGGGAAGTCACGGTGGGCGATGGTATAGGTGTCCACCGCGAGGCCGCCTTGTTCGGCCCCCTCGCGGTAGGCATCGGCCAGGGCGTGGTCGAGATGGCCCCCCGCCGGGTCCGGGTGGCCCTGCAGGATCAGGATTCGGGTCATTCGGTTGTCCTCTTGAAGAGCCCCTTCTCCCGAGCGTAGCTCAGTGGATTGCGCGGATGCCGGTCCAGAGGGTGCCCGTGATCCAGGCCTGCCGGGCGCGGGCGGGGTCGTTCGGCGGTTTCCTCCGGCCGCGGTCTCGCCTACGATACCGAGACAAATCGCTGGAAATGGCGTGCCTGCAAATGTGGACGGAGGCGCAATGGCATTGGATCCGGTCGTACTGTTCTTCCTCCTGGGCGCGATCGCCGGGCTCGCCAAGTCGGATCTCAAGATCCCGATGGCGATCTACGAGGCCCTGTCGATCTATCTGTTGCTCGCGATTGGCCTGACGGGAGGGGTGAAGCTGGCGGAAAGCGAGTTGCTTCCGCTTCTGTTGCCCGGCCTTGCGGTGCTGGCCGTGGGCTCGCTGATCCCACTAATGGCGTTTCCCGTCCTCCGCTGGCTGGGGCGGATGCCGCGGGCCGACTCCGCCTCCATCGCCGCGCATTACGGCTCGGTTTCGGTGGTGACCTTCTCCGTCGCAGTGGCGTTCCTGGCGTCCCACGACCTCGATTACGAGGGCCACATGGTGGTGTTCCTCGTGTTGCTGGAGATGCCGGCGCTGATCATCGGGATCCTGCTGGCGCGCATGGGCAGCAAGGGTCCTACCCGCTGGGGCCAGACCCTGCAGGAGGTCTTCTTCGGCAAGAGCATCATCCTGCTGGCCGGTGGCCTGGTGATCGGATTTGTGGTGGGGCCGGACCATATCGAACCGCTGGAGCCGATGTTCTTTGATTTGTTCAAGGGGGTCCTGGCGCTCTTCCTGCTGGAGATGGGGCTGGTGGCCTCCAGCCGCATCGCGGACGTGCGCCAGTACGGGCTGTTCCTGATCGTCTTCGCCATTGTGATGCCGATTGTGTCGGCGGTTCTGGGAACGCTGCTGGGATATGCGCTGGGGCTGTCGATTGGCGGGACGCTGTTGCTTGCCACCCTGTACGCCAGTGCGTCGTATATCGCGGCGCCGGCCGCCATGCGTATCGCGGTACCCAAGGCCAATCCCGCGCTGTCGATCGGCGCCTCGCTGGGGGTGACATTCCCGTTCAATATCTTCGTGGGCGTGCCGCTGTACTTCTGGATGGCCCAGACCCTCTATTCGCTGGGAGGCTAGTTCGATGCAATCCGATGACATGCACTTGTTGACGGTGGTGGCCGAGGCGATCCTCGAGGAGATGCTGATCAATGAGGTGTGCGCCATGGGGGTGGCCGGCTACACCATCACCGATGCACGCGGCTGGGGCCGGCACGGCAAGCGCCGGGGCAACTGGCGGGCCGGGGGCAACATCAAGCTGGAGGTCTTGGCCTCGGCCGATCTGTGCGACCGGATCGCGGCCCGGTTTAAGGAACAGTACGAGGCCGACTACGGGCTGCTGATGTTTACCGTTCCGGTCGCGCTGAAGAACTGATTCGGCCGCACAGGCGCCGTCCATGAAGTGAAGTGCTTCACGAAATGCCGGGGAACTCGCCCGTGGTCCTTGGGGGCTGCGGTGGCTGGCTGCTATCAACGGGTGCTGAACAAATGGCTTCAGGCCCGCAAGGAGTTCCTCATGACGAGATTTCGCAGTACACCATTGATCCTCGCTGTCGGTTCCCTCTTCGCCGTTGGTGCGGCCCACGCACAGGCCCAGCAAGATGGCGGCCAGCAAGGTGGCATGGGTCAGGGCATGCCGCCCGCGGAACGGGGCGCGCCGCCGGCGGGAGGGCAGGATGTCCCGGGGCAGGGCGGCACGCCGCGCGGCCAGGGTCAGGAACGGGGTCAGGGCATGCCCCCGGGGCAGCCCCAGCAGGCCCCCGGCCAAGACCAGGAACGGGGTCAGGGCATGCCTCCGGGGCAGCCCCAGCAGGCGCCCGGCCAGATGGAGCGCGGTGGCCAGCCGGAACCCCGTCAGGGTGGCGCGCCGACCGCGCCGCAGGGACAGGGACAGCCCCCGGGAGGTCAGGGCCAGCCGCAAGGAGATCAGCGGCAGCCACAAGGACAGGGCCAGCCTCAGGATGCTCCGCCGCTGGGCGACGGGACCCCGACGCAACCGGACACGGGAACGCGCCCGGCTGAACCGGCAGACCCTGCCGAGCCGGCGGACCCGTCGGCGACGGATAACCTGCCGCCGGTCGATTAATCAGCGTTTCCCTGGGTCCGGGCGAGGATCCGGTAGGGTCCGGGATGCCCGTTGCGGCCCGATTCGATCAGCACCATCGTGTCGGCCCGCCAGCGAAGTGGTTGTTTGACGTTTTCCCTAGCGGGTGGGGCCGCGTGGCGTCGCAGGGATACATGGGGCCGGAACGGTCGTGGCGGACCGGTATCGATCCCGCATTCGCGGCACAGGGCCCGCGCCCGGTCGGCCAGGGCCAGCAGGTCCCTCGGGGGTTCGCCGGGCCCGATCCAGGTGATGCGTGGCCCGGCAAAATGGCCCAGGCGATCCAGGGTCAGGTCGAGCGG
This sequence comes from Thioalkalivibrio sp., assembly GCF_041685615.1. GTDB lineage: Bacteria > Pseudomonadota > Gammaproteobacteria > Ectothiorhodospirales > Ectothiorhodospiraceae > Thioalkalivibrio. Next base: position 12,113 of record NZ_JAWLFK010000023.1, on the reverse strand, counting down.
GGCCCAGGGAAGTTCCGGGATGCGTTGGGCCAGGCAGTCGGCCTGTCTCGCCGGGACCGTCCCGGCGAAGGCGAGCGTCAAGTGCAGGTGATCGCGCGGGACCGGCCGTCCGGCACCGTCCAGTGAGCGCCCCAGCTGGTGCAGGGCCTCGCGTGTGGCCTCGTCGGGCCACAGGGCCAGGAATACACGCCGGGCTTCGGGCGGTTCCGCCACGACGATGCGTTCAGGTGCGCGGCCGGGGCAGGTTCTCGCGCTGCCGGCGTTCCCAAAGCGTCTTGCGGCTGATACCCAGCGCCCGGGCGAGTTCCGTCTCGGTCATGCGGCCCTGGTTCTCCTGCACGAACTGGCGGAAATACTCGTTCAGGCTCGCGCCCACGCCCTTGCGCCGGGTGGGACAGGCCGGGTTGGGGGTGTCTTCGGTGTTGCCGGCATCCCGGGTTTCCAGGTTCATGTGTTCGGGATCGATGTGGCCGTCGGGACTGAGCACCCAGCCGCGTTCCAGGGCGTTCGCCAGTTCGCGGACGTTCCCCGGCCAGTCCTGGCATTCGAGGGCGTCCCGCGCGGCCTGAGTCAGGCGGGGCATCGGCCCCGAACCGGCCAACTCCTCGAGGAAGTGCTGGGCCAGCGGCAGGATGTCTTCGCGCCGCTCGCGCAAGGGCGGAATGGCCAGCTCCAGCACGCGCAGGCGGTAGTAGAGGTCGGCGCGGAACGCCTGTTCCTCGATCATGGCCTCGAGGTCGCGATGGGTTGCCGCCAGCAGGCGCACGTCCACCTTCAGGTTCTCGTTGGCCCCGACCGGGCGGATCTCGCCGTCCTGCAGGACGCGCAGCAGCCGTGCTTGGGCGGCGGGGGCGAGCTCGCCGATCTCGTCCAGGAACAGGGTTCCACCGTGGGCGCTCTGGATCAGGCCGGTGCGCGCCTTGACCGCGCCGGTGTAGGCCCCCTGGGCGTGGCCGAACAGTTCGGCCTCGACCAGACCCTCGGGGATGGTGGCGCAGTTGACCGCCACAAACGGGCCGTCGGCGCGCGGGCTCAGGTCGTGCAGGGCGCGGGCGGCCAGCTCCTTGCCGGTGCCCGACTCGCCGCGCAGCAGTACGGTGGAATGGGTGGCCGCGACCCGCCGGATCTGGTCGCGCAGCAGCTGCATGGCAGGGCTCTCGCCCACGAGGCCGAGGCCCGGCTGGTCCGGGGCGTCGCCGGCGTGCTCGGCCGCGGCGGGTTCGGCCCGGTCGCGAGCCTCGCCCTCGCGCAGCGCGGCGCGAAGGGTCAGCAGCAGGGCGTCGTGGTCGAAGGGCTTGGCGATGTAGTCGGCCGCGCCCTCCTTCATCGCGTTCACGGCCGAGGGGACCGAGGCATAACTGGTCATGATCACCGTCGGGGTGCGGCCGAACTCCGGCAGGAGTTCGATGCCCTCGCCGTCGGGCAGGCGCAGGTCCACCAGTTGCAGATCATAGGGCTCCGCCGCCGCCAGGGCCCGTGCCTCGGCCAGGTTCTCGGCCACGCCGACCACGAAGTCGTGATGCTCCAGGAACCGGCGCACGGCGCGGCGGATCGGGGCTTCGTCGTCAACGAGCAGGAGGCGGGTCATGAGTCTTGGCGTGGCAGTGTCAGCAGGAATCGGGCCCCGCCCTCGGGACGGTTGGCAGCGATCAGGGTACCACCGTGGTCGCGCACGATGCTGTAAGCCACCGGCAGGCCAAGACCGGTGCCTTGGCCGGCTGGCTTGGTGGTGAAGAACGGCTCGAACAGGCGCTCGAGGCTGGATTCGTCGATCCCGGGGCCGGCGTCGTCGATGGTGACCTGGATGTGTCGACCGTGGAGCCGGGCCGCAATGCCGACCGTGGAGGCCTCGGGCGAGGCCTGCTCGGCGTTGGTCAGCAGGTTGATGAAGACCTGCAGGAGCGTCGCATGCGATCCGCGGACATGCAGCCCCTCCAGGCCTGTGGTGGAGAATTGCAGGTCCTTGCGCCCGGCCAGACGGGTCAGTCGGATGGCCTCACCCACGAGCTCGTCCAGCGCGATGGTCTCGAAATGTCCGGCCGATGGGCCCTCGTCGGCATGGGCAAAGGTGATCAGGGACTGGACGATGGCATTGATGCGCCGGGTCTGGGCCAGGATGTCGTCGGCGATGCCGCGGATCTCGTCCGGATCGTCCTCCAGGGGCAGTGTCTGGGCCAGCGAGGCGATCCCGGTCAGCGGGTTGCCGATCTCGTGGGCAACCCCGGCGGCGAAGCGGCCGATCGACGCGAGGCGGTCGCCGTGGGCGATCTCGGATTCGAGCTGGGCACGTTCGGTCACGTCCTCGATCAGGACCACGCGGCCCTCCACGTGACCCTGGGCATCCTGCAGCTCGGAGCGGTGCAGGTTCAGGCGGCGATTGCCGGCGGGCAGGTCCACGTTCAGCTTGTACCACTGACGGTCCGGGCTCTCGAGGAAGGCCGTCAGGAGACCGCTCCAGGGGCTGTTGAGCTGGCGGATGTTCTGGCCCACGGCATCTTCCGTGGCCACGTCCGTGAGCCGCGCCAGGGCCTGGTTCCAGCCGGTGATCTCGCCGGTGTTGGTCAGACTCGCCACGCCCAGGGGCAGTTCGTGCAGGATCTGCCGATGGAAGCGGCGCAGGGCGTCCAGTTCGGCGGCCAGGCCGGATAGCGGAAGGGATCGGGTCTCCAGCTGTTCCTCGATGCGGCGCAGGCTCTCGCTGAGGGTGTGACGGCCGGCGGCATCGAGGCGCAGGTGCTGGTCGACAATCATTCGGGCCAGGACCGGCCCGAGCAGGCCGGACAGGTTGCGTTCGATCCGCTCGCGCAGGTGGCGCAGGTCACCCCGCGAGCGCGTGTGCCGTGGCAGGCCGAGGTCGTCCAGTGCGCGCTGGACCTCGTGACGTGCGGCGCCCGGGCCGAGGGTGGCGGCGAGTGCGGTTTCCATCTCGGCGACGTCACCAGCCAGGGGCAGGCCACTGCCGGCGCCCGTGGATTCATTGGGGCAGCAGGCCCGGCCGGCCTCGGCCTCCTCGCGATTGGGGCGGGTCAGGAGCGAGCCGAGCACGAACAAAAACGCGTTGATTCCCAAGCTCAGCATCAGGGCGAAGGTCCACGGGTCCAGCATCCCGGCGCGTAGCAGGTGCTGCGGGTCGGGAAGGCCGACGGCGATACCGGCATCCGACAGCAACGGCATGACCAGGGTGAAGGTCCAGCCGGTGATCCCCGCCGCCAGTCCCAGCAGGAAGCCGACGCGGGTCGCTTGTTTCCACAGCATCAGGCCGATCAGGCCCGGCAGGAGCTGGGCCACGGCGGCGAAGGAGATCAGCCCCAGCTGAGCGAGGCCCTCCACGACCTGCAACAGGCCGTAGAAGGCGTAGCCCAGCCCGATGATGAACACGACCCAGATGCGCCGGCCCCACAGCAGGCGGGTGTAGAGGTTGGCACTGCGCTCCTCATCGTGCAGCCGGGTCAGCGGTGACAGGTAGTTGGTGCCCATGTGGGCGAGCGCGAGGGTGGTCACGATCATCATCGCACTGGCGGCGGACAGCCCGCCGATGAAGACCAGCAGGGCCAGGCTGGGGGACTCCAGCAGCCCGGCGATGCCGATGGCGTAGTAGTGGGGCGAGATGTCGAGCCCGGCGGCCTCGCCGGCCCAGTAGAGCACCGGCATCGGGAGGTTCAGCAGAAGCAGGAACGCCGGGAAGGCCCATGCGGCGGTGTTCAGGGCCTGCGGGTTGATGTTCTCGGTAAACAGCATGTGGAACTGGCGCGGGAGCAGGAAGGCCGCGGCAAAGGCCAGGATCATCATCGCGAACCAGCCGCCCTCGCGCACCGGGGCATACAGTGCATCGACCGCCTCGGGATGCTCGGCCAGCCAGTCATTCAGGCCATCGAGGCCCCCGAAGACGGCGTACAGGGCCACGGCGGCGATGCCGAGGATGGCGACCAGTTTGACGATCGACTCGAAGGCGATGGCCAGGACCAGGCCGGCGTGTTTCTCGCGCGGGGCGATGTGACGGGCACCGAACAGGATCGCGAACAGCGCGATGGTGGCACTGAAGGTCAGGGCAAGCAGATGCGGTGGGGTCTCCGCCGTCAGCACGGCGGCGGACTCGGCCACGGCCTTGATCTGCAGGGCGATGTACGGGAGTACCCCGGCCAGCATGAACAGCGCCACCACCGGTCCGGTGAAGCGGCTGCGGTAGCGAAAGGCGAACAGGTCCGCCAGCGAGGTCAGCTGCTGCTCGCGGGTCAGGCGCAGGATCGGGCGCAGCAGCCAGGGCGTGGCGGCAAAGGCCAGCGTCACGCCCAGGTAGATGGTCAGGTACAGGTAGCCTTGGTCGGCGAGGAACCCCAGATTTCCGTAGAAGGTCCAGGACGTTGCATACACGCCCAGCGACAGGCTGAACACCCAGCCATTGGCCGACAGCCGTCCTACCCGGGGTACTCGATCGGCCAGGAAAGCGATCCCGAACAGCAGGGCGAGGTAGGCTACCCCGGCGGTATAGAGCAGCCCGAGGCTAAGGGTCACGGCGCTCCCTCCGGGTCAGCACCGCGATGGCCACGATAAACAGCATCCAGGCCGCGAACGGCCACCACCAGGCCGGGCTCAAGTAGGCGATCCAGATGACCAGGGGGCTCAGGAACAGCAGTGCCCCCAGCAGGGCGATCAGTATGGCGCGCTGGGCATTCATGATCCGGCGCCCGTCAGCACTGGCGGGCGCACCTGCGGGGCCGCCCGGGTTGGCGCGCGAAGGAGAGGCATGCGGCGAGTCTACACCGCGTGCAGGTCTCCCGGCAGTGCCGAGCGTGCCGGCAGACAGTCCGCGAGGGTGCGACGTTTCAGGTGTTCCAGGGCCTCGGTCAGCTGGGTGGCCGGTGCGTCCGGCGTTTGCGGGTCACTGGGCGGCAGGCCGACGAGCGCGAGGGTGCGAGCCAGTTCCCGGCGGACGGCATCCACGCGGATGGCGTCGGCGCCGGTTGCCTTCGCGAGCTTATCGCCCCCGGGTGCCACCAGCACCGGGTGGTGGGCATAGGCCGGCGCGGCGGCGCCCAGGGCCTGATGGAGCTGCAGCTGCCGCGGCGTGGAGCCGAGCAGGTCGATCCCCCGGACGACGCGGGTCACGCCGAGATCGAAATCGTCCACCACCGTCGCGAGCTGGTAGGCCACGATGCCGTCCGCCCGACGGATGACAAAGTCGCTGCCCAGTGCCTCCAGGTCGAAGGCGACCACGCCGAGAAAGCGGTCCTCGACGGTCCAGTATCGGGTTTTGGCACGGGCGCGCAGGGCCCTCGGCTCGCGGCCGGGCAGCAGGCCGTGGCGACAGGTGCCCGGATAGACTGGACCTTCCCATCCGGTCCGGCCGTGCATGGCCAGGTCCTTGCGGGTACAGCCGCAGGGAAAGGCCTGGCCGGTTTCCATCAGAGTGTCCAGGGCGCGTCGGTAGGCGGATCCATGCCGACTTTGCCAGGTGACCGGACCATCCCAGTCGAGGCCGAAGGCTTCGAGCGTTCGGAGAATCGCATCCGCCGCCCCCGGGCGAACCCGGGGGCCGTCGATGTCGTCGATACGCAAGAGCCAGTCGCCATCGGCGCTCCGGGCATCCAGCCAGGAGATCACGGCGGCCAGCAGGGAGCCCGCGTGGAGCGGGCCCGAAGGGGTGGGGGCAAACCGGCCGACATAGCGGTCGGCCGGGGCAGTCGGTGCGGGCGTGGCAGTCACGGCCCGGTGGCGATCAGGCGCGCTGCTTTTCCTTGATCTCGTCGAGCTGCTTGCAGTCGATGCACATGGTGGCCGTCGGGCGGGCCTCCAGACGACGGATGCCAATCTCGACGCCGCAGGTTTCGCAATAGCCGTAGTCGTGGGTTTCGATCTTGCGCAGGGCCTCGTCGATCTTTTTCGACAGCTTGCGCTCGCGATCCCGGGCGCGCAGTTCCAGCCCGAATTCCTCTTCCTGAGTGGCGCGGTCGGCGGGATCGGCAAAATTGGCCGCGTCCTGACGCATGTGCCCTACGGTGCGATCGACTTCCTCGGCCAGCTCCTGGCGCCATGCCCGCAGCAGGCTGCGGAAATGTTCCAGCTGATCCGGATTCATGTACTCTTCGTCCGGCTTTGGCACGTAGGGTGCAATGCCCCCGGCGACCATGTGCTGGGTGGAGGGCTTGTCGGTGTTTTCGTCTGCAGCCATGCGGGCTTTCTCCGGCTGGAAAAATGAGGCGCACTTAGTACCAGAGTCGGACGATACGGGCAAGTCCCGTGCCATGGCAGTTTGCGCGCGTCCGCAGCCGGCCCGGTGGCGAATCGGGGTGGGTCGCGTGCGTTATCAGCGAGATACAGGACAAGGCAGGGAAATACGGCATGGCGGAACTGCAGGCGTTGATCTTCGACGTGGACGGCACGCTGGCGGACACCGAACGCGACGGTCACCGGGTCGCGTTCAACCAGGCGTTCGCGGAGGCGGGCCTCGACTGGAGCTGGAGCGTGGCCCGCTACGGCGAATTGCTGCGGGTGACCGGCGGCAAGGAGCGCATTCGCCAGTACTTGTCCGAGGATCACCCCGAGATCCTCGAGGAACCGGAAATCGACGCGCGCATCCGCGAGCTGCACGCGTCCAAGACGCGGCACTACGTGGCCTTGCTGGAAACCGGTTCGATCCCGCTCCGTCCGGGGGTTCGCCGCCTGCTGGACGAGGCCGAGGCCGAGGGCCTGCGCCTGGCGATCGCGACCACCACGACCCCGGAGAACGTCACGGCCCTGCTGGAGGCCACGCTGGGCCGTGAAGGGCCGTACCGCTTCGAGGTGATCTCCGCCGGTGACGTGGTGCCGGCCAAGAAGCCGGCGCCGGACATCTTTATCCATGCCCTGGAGGTGATGAACCTGCCCGCGGAGGCCTGCCTGGCGCTGGAGGATTCCGACAACGGAGTCCGTGCGGCGCGCGGCGCGGGCCTGGAGGTCGTCGTGACCACCAACGACTACACCCGCGACCAGGACTTCGTGGGCGCCCTGGCCGTGCTGGACGGGCTGGGCGAACAGGATCAGCCGGCGACCGTGCTGGCCGGGCCCGAGCTGCGGGGCCCGGCGGTGGACGTGGCCACGCTGCGCGCCTGGTTCGCCGGAGGGAGGGGGTAGCCCCGGCAACGTGCCGGTTCAGTCGAGGTCGCGCGGGGGAACGCGCGGGTCCTCGACCTCGTTCCCGTCCAGCATCTCGGTGTCCAGCATGAAGCCGACGGCGGCATCGCTGACGCCGTTGATCACGAACTGCACCGCCAGCACCGCGAGGATGAGGCCGAAGACCTTGACCAGGATGTCCTTCCCGGTGTCCCCGAGGTACTTCACGATCAAGCGCGAGTACACCATCGCGTAGTAGCAGGCGACCATGCAGGCCAGCACGGCAAGGAACACGAGTCCCGTGTGATAGACCGTTGGCGCCTCGCTGGTCAGGATCATGACCGTGGCGATCGCGCCCGGACCGCTCATGAACGGGATCGCGAGCGGGATAACCGAGATGTCCTCGGTCACGTGCCCCTTGTCGGCCTTCACTTCCTCGGCCGTTTCCTTTTCGGTGGCGCCCTTCTGCCGGATCATGCCGATGGCGATGCCGAACAGGATGATGCCGCCGGCGATGCGAAACGCCGCCAGCGTGATCCCGAACAGCTGGAAGATCACCCCGCCCAGCAGGGCGAAGGCGAACAGCAGCGAAGTGGCCACCTTCACCGAGCGCAGGGCGATCGCCCTGCGCTTCTCCTCCGAGGCACGCGGCAGCATCGCCATGAAGATGAACGCGGTGGTCAGCGGGTTCACGATCACGAACACCGCGAGGAAGGCGACGATGAGGTATTCCAGTAGGACGAGCATGGCCCGAGCTTAGGCCGGAACGCGTGTCGTTGCGAGCGGCATGGGTGCCATGGGCGTTTATGGACCGATCTCAGTGACGGGAGCCCCCCTGAGGCCGCGAAAGGCGCGTGGGCAGGGACGGGGCCCGGTGGTTATACTCTGCGCGCATGAAGAAACGACTGCATCCGGAATCCTTCCCGACGCTCGAGCACTTCGTCGGCAATACCCCGCTCGTGCGCCTGCAGCGTATGGCGGCCGGCCTGCCATCCACCGTGCTGGTCAAGCTCGAGGGCAACAACCCCGCCGGCTCGGTCAAGGACCGGCCTGCGCTGAACATGATCCAGGCGGCCGAGCGTCGCGGCGACATCCAGCCCGGCGACACCCTGATCGAGGCGACCAGCGGCAACACCGGCATCGCGCTGGCAATGGTCGCGGCAATGAAGGGCTACCGCATGATCCTGGTGATGCCGGACAACATGTCCGCCGAGCGTCGCGCCTCGATGAAGGCCTTTGGCGCCGAGCTGGTGCTGGTCTCGCGCGAGGAGAGCATGGAAGGCGCGCGTGACCTGGCCGATCGCATGGAGGTCGAGGGCAAGGGCCGGGTGCTGAACCAGTTCGGCAACCCGGACAATCCGGATGCGCACTACCTCGGCACCGGGCCGGAAATCTGGCGCGATACCGAGGGCACGGTGACGCACTTTGTCTCCGCGATGGGGACCACCGGCACCATCATGGGCGTGTCGCGCTATCTCAAGGAACGCGACCCGGATGTGCAGATTGTCGGGGTGCAGCCGGCCGAGGGGGCATCCATCCCCGGTATCCGGCGCTGGCCGGAGGCCTATCTGCCGAGCATCTTCGAGGCCTCGCGGGTGGACCAGACCGTGGACGTGACCCAGGAGGAGGCCGAGGACGCCATGCGCCGGCTGGCGAGTGAGGAGGGCATCTTCGCCGGGGTCTCTTCCGGTGGTTCCGTGGCCGCGGCATTGAAACTGGCGGCGCAGACCGAGGGTGGCACCTTCGTCGCGATCATCTGTGACCGCGGTGACCGCTACATCTCCACCGGCGTGTTCCCCGCATGAGTGCCCCGGTCCTGATTTTCGACCTCGAGACCGTCCCGGATATCGAGGGCGCCCGCCGCCTGCACGACTTCGATGGCCTTGCCGATCACGAAGTCGCCGAGGCGCTGTTCGCGCTGCGCCGTGCCCAGACCGGCTCCGAGTTTCTCAAGCATCCGCTGCATCGCATTGTGTCCATCGGCGTGCTCTACCAGGGCGGCGATGCGCTGAAGCTCTCCGCCTTCGGCCGCGAGGACGGTCAGACGCCTTCGGAGGCCGAGCTCCTGCGCCAGTTCTTCGACGTGATCGACAAGCGCACGCCGACGCTTGTGAGTTGGAACGGGGGTGGCTTCGATCTGCCGGTGCTGCATTACCGCGCGCTGGTCAACGGCGTGCAGGCCCCGCGCTACTGGGAGCAGGGCGATGACGACCGCGAGTTTCGCTACAACAATTACCTGTCGCGCTTCCACTGGCGGCACGTGGACCTGATGGATGTGCTGGCGGGCTTCCAGGGCCGCGCGGTCACGAGCCTCGACATGATGGCCAGCCTGCTCGGCTTCCCCGGCAAGCTGGGTATGGATGGCTCGAAGGTCTGGCCGGCATGGCGCGATGGGCGCCAGGCCGAGATCCACGATTATGTCGAGCACGACGTGCTGAATACCTATCTGGTCTGGCTGCGTTTCGAGTACATGCGCGGCAACCTGACCGACGTCGCCCTGGCCAGCCGACAACAGCAACTGGCCGAGTACCTGGAGGCCAGCGGCGCGGCGCACCACCGGGAATTCCTCGACGCCTGGCAGCCGGCCGGCCGCTCGGACTGATGGCACGCATCGACAAGACCCCGTTCGAGGCGTGCATCGAGGAGGTCACCCTGGACGGCCAGGGCGTGATCCGTCGCGAGGGCAAGGCCTGCTTCATCCACGGCGTGCTGAAGGGCGAGCGTGTGATGGCGGTGCAGACCGGGCGCAAGCGCCGCTTCGACACCGCCGAGGTGGTCGAGGTGCTGGAGCCGGCCGCGGGCCGCGTCCCCCCCCCCTGCGAGTTCTTTGGCCTGTGCGGCGGCTGCAAGCTGCAGCACGCCTCCGTCGGGACCCAGCGGGAGATCAAGGAACAGGCCCTGTTCGATGCACTGGAACGCATCGGCCACGTGACGCCGGAGGCGCGTTTCGAGCCGTTGACCGCCGAGCCTCTGGGCTATCGCCGCACCGCGCGGCTGGGCGCGAAGTACGTGCCGAAGAAGGGTGGGGTGCTGGTTGGCTTTCGCGAGCGCGGCAGTCCGTATCTCGCCGAGATGACCCACTGCGAGGTGCTGCACCCGGCGGTTGGCCAGCGCATCCGGGCACTGCGGGAATTGATGGACGGGCTCGAGGCGCGCGATCGCCTGCCACAGATCGAGGTCGCGGTGGATGACGACGAGCGCGTGGCGCTGGTCTTCCGCAACCTCGATCCGTTGTCGCAGGCGGATACCGAACGCCTGTCCGCCTGGGCCGAGGCCGAGGGCAACCAGGTGTATCTGCAGCCGGGCGGTCCGGACACCGTGGAGCCGCTGGCCGGCCCGATCGAGCCACTGATCTACCACCATCCGGATTATGGCGTGTCGGTGCCGTTCATGCCGACCGATTTCATCCAGGTGCACGCACAGATTAATCGCCGGATGGTCCCCCAGGCGCTGGCGGCCCTGGACCTGCAGCCGGCGCAGCGCGTACTGGATCTGTTCTGCGGGCTGGGCAACTTTACCCTGCCGCTGGCACGGACCGTGACCGAGGGCGAGGTGGTCGGCGTCGAGGTGGACGACGTGATGCTGGAGCGGGCGCGTGCGAATGCGCGCGACCAGGGGATCGCCAATACCCGCTACGAGCGCGCCGACCTGGACGACGTGGAGGCCTTGAAGAACGCCGCATGGCTGGACGAGCGCTTTGACCGGGTGCTGCTGGACCCGCCGCGCACCGGCGCGGCGGCGGTGATCGAGGCCCTGGCACCGCAGCGCATCGAGCGCATGGTCTATGTGTCCTGCAACCCGGCCACGCTCGCCCGTGACGCGGAGCGCCTGGTGCATCATCATGGCTATCGCCTGGAGCGGGCGGGGATCATGGACATGTTCCCGCATACCGCGCACGTGGAATCCATGGCCGTATTCCGGCGCGCCTGACGCGCGCCGATATCCGAGGGGGAGTTGCATGCTGGAGATCGTACAAGCGGGCGGGTGGCTGATGCTGCCGATCCTGCTGTGTTCCGTACTGGCCGTCGCCATCGTCCTGGAGCGGCTATGGACCCTGCGTCGGTCGCGCGTGGTGCCGCCACGCCTGCTGACCTCGGTATGGGAGCAGATGCGCACCCGGGGGCTGAAGCTGGACGACATCCAGCGCCTGCGGGCCGGTTCCCCCCTGGGTGCGATTCTCGCAGCGGGCCTGGCGACCCATGACCGCGCCCGTCAGGTCACCCAGGAAAGTATCGAGGAGGCGGGGCGGCGCGTGGCCCACGAACTCGAGCGCTACATGAACACCCTGGGCACGATCGCCATGATCACCCCGCTGCTCGGCCTGTTGGGGACCGTGGTCGGCATGATCGAGGTCTTCACCGTGATCACCGAGATCGGCGTTGGCAGCCCGCGCGATCTGGCCGGCGGTATCTCCCAGGCGTTGATTACCACGGCTGCCGGTATTGGCGTGGCGATTCCCGCACTGGCCTTTCACCGCTACTTCCGCGGGCATATCGACGACCTGGTGCTGGAGATGGAGCAGGAAGCCACCAAGCTGGTCGAGGTGATCCACGGCGAGCGCGAGGTCGGTGCGACCGAGGGCGGGGCGAAGGCGTGAACTTCCGTACGCCACGCCGCCAGGAAGAGCCGGGCGTCAACCTGACGCCACTGATCGATGTGGTGTTCCTGCTGCTGATCTTCTTCATGGTCTCCACCACCTTCGACCAGCACGCGGACATCGAACTGACCCTGCCCTCGGCCGACCGCGAGGCCGAGGCGGTGGAGCGTGCCTGGATCGACATCGTCGTGGATGCCAATGGCAACTACTTCATTGACGGCCAGGAGTTGATCAACCGCCGCGCCGAGACCCTGGAGCGGGTACTGTCCGAGGCTCGCGAGGATCGCGAGGACGATCCGGTCCTGATCCGCGCCGACGCCAATGCCAGCCACCAGTCCGTGGTGCGCGCGCTGGACGTGGTCGGCCGCCTCGGCATCACGTCGGTCTCCATCGCCACCCTGGGTGACGGCGCCGATGACGACTGAGG
>NZ_JAWLFK010000022.1:0-38698 GCF_041685615.1 Thioalkalivibrio sp. | reverse complement strand
GCGAACAGCGTGGTGTGCTCGCCGACGATGTCGCCGCCACGCACCGTGGCAAACCCGATGGTGCGCCGGTCACGGGCTCCGGTCTGGCCCTCGCGCCCGTAGACGGCGTCCTGCTCCAGATCACGGCCCAGGGTCTCCGCGACCACGCGCCCCAGTTTCAGCGCGGTACCGGAGGGCGCATCCACCTTGTGCCGGTGATGCGCCTCCAGAATCTCCACGTCCACGCTGTCGCCCAGCGCCCGCGCGGCCAGCTCCACCAGCTTGAAGGTCAGGTTGACCCCGACACTCATGTTCGGGGCATAGACAATCGGAAGATCCCCCGCCGCCAAGCGCAGGCGCTGCTCCTGCTCGGCGTCCAGGCCGGTGGTCCCGATCACCAGCGCCTTGCCAGAGCGCGCGCACAGATCAAGGTGCTGCATGGTGGCCTGCGGCGCGGTGAAGTCGATCAGTACGTCGAAGTCGTCGGTGACCGTCGCCAGATCGTCGACCAGGCGTACCCGGCCCTCCTGGCCGACGGCCTGGCCGAGCGCCTCGCTGCCGGGGCGTTCACTGGCTGCACCCAGCCGGGCATCGGGATGTTCGTCCACCGCCTGCACCAGGTTCTGGCCCATGCGCCCGCCGGCGCCCGCAATCGCAATTCGAATCATCTTTGTTCCATCCAGTGCTATCGGTCCATCGGGTTACGCGCACCCTACGAAGCTTCGACTGTCCGCGCCAGTGGCGCCACCCTCACTCGGTCGATTCAGAGGGTGCGAACCGGCGTGCGGAAGCGCCATTCCCCGTACACCGAAGCAATCACGCCGGCCGCCGCGAGGAACGCCGCGAACACGTACACCGAGCCCGGACTGATGCCGTCCCACAGGTAGCCGGCCACCAGCGAGCCCATCGCCCCGCCCAGTCCGAAGGCCAGCGACGAGTACAGCGCCTGCCCGCGACCCTGCAACCGCCCGGGAAAGAAGTAGTGGATCAGCGAGATCGCCGCCGCGTGGTACACCCCGTAACTCGCCGCATGCAGGATCTGAATGAACAGCAGCATCGGCAGAGAATCCGGGACCGCCGCCAGCAGCCCCCAGCGCAACGTGGTCAGCACCAGCGCCGCGGAGACCAGCATCCAGGCGCCGAAGCGCAGGATCAGACGCGGCATCAGCAGGAACAGCACCACCTCCGCGGCGACCCCCAGCGCCCACAACTGCCCCGCCACCGAGCGCGAGAAGCCGGCCTCTTCCAGATACAGGGTAAAGAAGGCGTAGTACGGCCCGTGGCTGGCCTGCATGAAGAAGCAGGCCACGAACAGCGCGATCACCTCCGGCCGGCGCAACACCGCCAGCAGTGGCGGGGCGTTGTTGTCTTCCTCGTGGTTGCGCGCCGGCTCGCGCACGAACTGCGACGCCACCACCACCGCAATCAGCACCGCCAGCACGATCCACGGCAGCCAGGCCACGGCAATCCGGTCGAAGGCCCAGCCCAGCACGGCCACCGCGACGATAAAGCCGACCGAGCCCCACAGCCGGACCAGCGCATACCGATGCGCATCCCGCCCCAGCGACCGCATGGTGGTGGCCTCGAACTGCGGCAGGATCGCGTTCCAGAAGAAGCTGTAGGCGGCCATCACCACCGCCAGCCACCAGTACCCGGTGTACAGCAGCACACCGGCAAAAGCGACCGCCCCGCCCAGCGCGCCCCAGCGGGCCACCGGCATGTGCGCGCCGGCGCGGTCGGCCAGCCAGCCCCAGACGTTGGGCGCAATGATCTTGGTCGCCAGCACGATCGCCATCAGCTCGCCGATCTGGGCGCCGCTGAACCCCTCCTCGGAGAGATACGGCCCCCAGAACGGCATGAACGCGCCGAGGCTGGCGAAATAGAAGAAGTAAACCGCGGACAGGCGCGCGTTCTGCGTCACGGCCATGGCAGATCCGCTACCGGTTCGCGAGGATACGGCCGCATGGCCGCGTCATTCGTCGGGATGGTCGCGCAGCGCCAGGCCGGTATCCGCCACGTCGGCGTTCTGCCCACGGTGACGCAGGGCGTGATCCATCAGCACCAGCGCCATCATCGCCTCGGCGATCGGGGTCGCGCGGATACCCACGCAGGGGTCGTGCCGCCCCTTGGTCACCACCTCCACCGGCTCGCCGGCGGTGTTGATGCTGCGCCCGGGCAGACGAATGCTGGAGGTCGGCTTCATGGCGATGCTGGCCCGCACCGCCTGGCCCGTGCTGATCCCGCCCAGCACGCCGCCGGCGTGGTTGGACAGAAAGCCCTCGGGGGTGATCTCGTCGCGATGCTCGGTGCCGCGCTGGGTCACGGATTCGAAGCCCGCGCCGATCTCCACGCCCTTCACCGCGTTGATGCTCATCAGCGCATGCGCCAGCTCGGCATCCAGGCGGTCGAATACCGGCTCGCCCCAGCCGGCGGGCACGCCGGTGGCCTCGACGGTGACCCGCGCGCCGATGGAGTCGCCCGACTTGCGCAGGGCGTCCATGTACTCCTCCAGCTCCGGCACCTTGCCCGGGTCCGGGGAGAAGAACGGGTTGTCGTTCGCGATCTCCGGCTGCTTCGCTTCCAGCTCGATCGGGCCCAGCTGCGAGAGCCAGCCACGGATGGTGATGCCGTAGCGCTGTTCGAGATAGCGCCGGGCGATCCCGCCGGCCGCCACGCGGAGAGCGGTCTCGCGCGCGGAACTGCGCCCGCCGCCGCGATAGTCGCGCACCCCGTATTTCTGGTGATAGGTGTAGTCCGCATGCCCGGGACGGAAGCGATCCTGAATCTCGCTGTAGTCCTTGGAGCGCTGGTCCACATTCTCGATCAGCAGACCGATCGGCGTACCCGTCGTGCGGCCCTCGAACACCCCCGAGAGGATGCGCACCTGGTCCGGTTCACGGCGCTGGGTGGTGTGGCGCGACTGCCCCGGGCGGCGGCGATCCAGGTCGAACTGGAGATCCGCCTCGCACAGCTCCAGACCGGGCGGACAGCCGTCCACCACCGCGCCCAGGGCCGGCCCGTGACTTTCACCAAAGGTACTGACGACGAACAGTCGCCCAAAGCTGTTTCCCGACATGCGCGTAGTGTAGCCGCGGGCAAGCCGGCTGTCGCCTGTTCCCCCGCCCAGCGGCCGGAATGGCACGCTCGGCAAGTGCGTCCCCTTTCTGCCATGCTCAGCGTATGACACCCATCATCAGAAAGGAGGACACCATGTCGAAATCCCTGACCCGCCTCGCCACTGGCACCATCGCGGCCCTGTGCCTGGGCCTGGCCAGCAGCGCGCAGGCCGAAGACGTTTACAGCCAGCGGTTCATGACGCTCGAACTGGCCAACGACATCGCCATGGGCGCCGTCGAGGCCTGCCGCGAGGAGGGCTATCAGACCGCGGTCGTCGTGGTCGACCGGTCCGGCAACGAGCAGGTGGTCCTGCGCGATCGCATGGCCGGCGTGCAGACCATCCAGATTGCCGGGGACAAGGCCCGTGCCGTGACCATGTCCGGCACCACGTCCGCCAACTTCCGCGAAAACCGCGAAGACATCCGCATGGAGATGAACCATGTCGACGGCATGATCATGCTGGCCGGCGGCCTGCCGATCGAAGCCGCCGGCAGCATGCTGGGTGCGGTGGGCGTTTCCGGCGCCCCGGGCGGCGACCTCGACGAGGAATGCGCGCAGGCCGGGATCGACCAGGTCCAGGAACGCCTCGACTTCGTGATGTAACCACACCGGGTGCCAAGGACCGGCGCCCGCCCCCAGGAAAACACGATGCCCCCCGACACCCCCCGCCCGGCCCCGAAACGCATCTCGCCGGTGGAGACCTACGAGCGGTTGCAGGCGCGCCCGCGCGACCTGCTGATCGACGTCCGCTCGACCATGGAATACCTGTTCGTCGGCCATCCGACCGGGTCGGTCCACATCCCGTGGATCGACGAACCCGACTGGACCGTGAACCCGCAGTTCGTGCCCCAGGTCCGCAAGCTGCTGCTGGGCGGTGTCAGCGATCACAGCGCAGAGGCCCCCGCCCTGTACCTGATCTGCCGCAGCGGCAAGCGCACGCTGGATGCCGGCCAGGCCCTGGTGGATGCCGGGATCGAGAACGTCTTCTCGGTGGAGGAAGGCTTCGAGGGGCCGCTGGACGAGCACCACCGGCGCTCCACCCGCGGCGGCTGGCGCTACCACGGCCTGCCCTGGGAGCAGTGCTGAAGCATTCGTGTCCGCGTGGATCCCCTACTGTGACGGGGGTTGCGCGCACCCCCGGGGGATTGGTCCATAATGAAACCGGACGCGTTACTGCGGCGTTCGATTGTGGCCCGGTGGTACCCTTGAGCCTTAATTCTTCACCACGGGACCGAGTACTTCCGTTTCGCTGTGCAGGTCCGTCTTCGAGCGGAAAGCCTAAAGATTCGGAGACTTCTCCCACCTGAACCTCAGGTTCAAGGTCAAAGGTCACGCCGGCGCCCGCGGGGCGCGTCCACTTCTTTTTGATCCCCGTCTTTCCATACCGATCCCCTTATGTCTGCGGAAACCGACTCCGTTCACGATTCGCTATCGCCCGAGGATCTGCGCGCCCTGCGCCTGCGCCTGCGCCGCGCGCGCACCGCGCTGTCGGACGCCCAGCTCGACCGGCACTCCGCCGCCATCTGCGAGCACCTGCTGCGCTGGTTCGAACGCTGGCAGCCGCGCTGCGTGGGCGCCTATCGTGGCCTGCGCGGCGAGGTCGACCTGACAGCTCTCACCGTCGCCCTGGCCGCACGCGGGACCCGCATTGCCCTGCCGGTAATGGATGACAAGCGTCCCGGGCGCATGCATTTCCACGCCTGGGCCCCGGGCGATGCGCTGTGCCACAACGGCTTCGGTATCGCCGAACCCTGCCCGGATGCCCCGCGCATCTGGCGCCGCGAGATGCAGGTGGTGCTGATGCCGCTGGTCGCCTTTGACACGGCCGGCAACCGCATGGGCATGGGCGCGGGCTACTACGACCGCTACTTCGCCCGGCGCCGCTTCGGCATCCGCCGACCGAAACTGATTGGCGTGGCCCACTCGCTGCAGGGCGTTCCGGCGCTGCCCAGCCAGCCCTGGGACGTCCCGCTGGACGGCGTCGTCACCGAGCAGGGCTGGCATGCGCTTCCAGACCGCGCGCGGCACAATACGCATACCTGACCCCATCCCTCATTTGGCACGAGGAGCCCGCATGGCCTACTGGCTGATGAAGTCCGAGCCCGACGAGTTCAGCATCGACGACCTGGAGCGCGTCGGGGTGGAGCCCTGGGACGGCATCCGCAACTACCAGGTGCGCAACATGATGCGCGACGAGATGAAGAAGGGCGATCTCGCCTTCTTCTACCACTCCAACGCCAAGCCCCCGGGCATTGTCGGCATCCTGCGCATCGAGAAAGAGGCGTACCCGGACACCTGCGCCTTCGACCCCGAGGACCCGCACTACGACCCCAAGAGCGACCCGGACAACCCGCGCTGGCTGCGCGTGGACGTCGCCTTCGAGGAGAAATTCGGCGACATCATCACCCTGGACTGGCTGAAGCAGCAGCCGCAGCTCGAGGACTGCCCGCTGGTGCGCCGCGGCAACCGGTTGTCGGTGATGCCCATCACCCAGGACCAGTGGGACTTCATCCTGAGCCACGCCCAGCGCGGCCATACCCATCGAGGACAGTAACCGCGTGGCCACGCTCTACCACTTCCCGCACGACGCGAAGGCCGACCGCCTGCGCCTGGCCTGCGGCTACAAGGGCGTCGCGCTGGAGACCCGCGCGCTGGACTGGTTCGACGACGAGACCTTCTTCGAACTGGGCGTGGCCCGCCGGTCCCCGATCCTGCAAACCGACGACGGTACGCTGCACACCGACACCGTCACGGCACTGCGCGATATCGACCACCTGTTCCCGAGCGGCGAGCCACTCTCTGACGGCGTAATCGCCGAGGACGCCTGGCAGGCCCTGGTGGACTGGCGCGCCAAGGTGGAGATCGTGCTGGACCGACTCTACGCCCCGCTGGCGCCGGGCTTTCACGGCATCGGCGAGAGCGCCGAGGCCCTGGCCGACTTCAAGGCGCATGTGCAGCACCGCTTCGGCCTGTCGCTGGAGGAACTGGCCAACGACCGCTACGACGGCTACAACCAGCTCGCCAAACTCAGCCACCTGCCGGAACTGGCCAGGCACCTGGCCGCCAACCGCTTCTACCTCGGCCACCCGTCCATCGCCGACTGCGTGATCGCTGCCGACCTCTACCCGCTCCAGATGCACGACGGCATCAACCTGCCGGTCGACATGCTCTACTACCTGCGCCGCGTCGAGGAGATCTTCCACACCCCCCTCGACACCCACTGGCTCGCCCGCTGACCTGTTGGCGACAACCCTTCAACGGGCCATGCCCCGCGTCCCTCATCCACAGCACTCAGACTCGTCGTCATCGCGAGGAGCGCAGCGACGTGGCGATCTCGCAGGGACCCCGGCCCAAGCGCAGGCCAGAGTCATTCACCCAAAACGGTAGTGCTTGCGGATGTCGCGGTGGATCTCCCAGGTGCAGTCCATGCCCTCGGGGAAGGTCACCAGGTCGCCGTCGCCGACCGTGACCGGCTCGCCGCCGTCCGGGGTCACCGTGACCTGGCCTTCCAGGATGTAGCAGACCTCGCGCTCGTCGTAGTGCCAGGGGAAGGTCGAGACCTCCTTCTCCCAGACCGGCCAGTCGAACACCCCCAGGCGTTCCAGATAGTCGTGGTCCGGGCGATGAATCACTTCGATCGACATATCGTTCTCCCGTATGGATACCCGTCCTGCCCATTCTGCCGGAGCCCGGAGGCCGCGCGCATGCCATCACGCGCGACGGGCAGGGCACCCCCGGTTTGCCCCGGGCCCTCGATCCGGCTAGGTTGCCGCAGCATGGAACACGATCACATCCAGTACCTGCGGCGCAATCATCCGGGCTGGCGCCTGCTGACCTCGGACAATGCCCCGCTGATCCTGGGTTTCCTGCACCAGGCCTATATCGAGTCCAACGCGCGCGCCCTGAGCGAGCAGGAACTGGTCGGCAAGCTGGAGGACTACCTGTTCCACCTGCGCAACCAGGAAGGCGAGGGCCTCTATCCCAAGGCGGCACGCGACTACCTGAACGACTGGGCCGCGGACGAACGCGGCTGGTTGCGCCGCTACTACCCGCAACAGAGCGACGAGCCCCACTTCGACCTGATGCCGGCCACCGAGCAGGCCATCCACTGGGTCGCGGCGCTGGAGGAACGCCCGCAGTTCGTGGGTGCGGAGTCACGCCTGCGGATGGTCTTCGACCTGCTGCGGGAACTCGTCCACGGGGCCGAGACCGACCCGCAGGCCCAGCTTCTCGAACTGGAACGCCAGCGTGCCGAGCTGGACGCACGCATCCAGAACCTGCGCGACGGACAACTGGAACGCCTGGACCCCACCCGACTGCGCGAACGTTTCCTGCAGGCCGAGGGCACGGCGCGCGGGCTGTTGGCCGATTTTCGTCAGGTCGAGCAGAACTTCCGCGACCTCGATCGCCAGGTCCGCGAACGCATTGCCACCTGGGATGGCACCCGGGGCGACCTGCTGGGCGACATCTTCGGCGAGCAGGATGCGATCGCCGAGTCCGACCAGGGCCGCAGCTTCAGCGCCTTCTGGGACTTCCTGATGTCGCCCGCGCGCCAGGAAGAACTGAGCGACCTGCTGGAACGCGCACTGCAGCTCGAACCTGTCACCGAACTACGGCCCGACCCGCGGATCCGACGCATCCACTACGACTGGCTGGAAGCCGGCGAAACCACCCAGCGCACGGTCGCCCGGCTCTCTCAGCAATTGCGCCGCTTCCTGGATGATCAGGCCTGGCTGGAAAACCGGCGCATCATGGACCTGATCCGCGACGTCGAGCAGCAGGCCCTGGCCCTGCGCGCGTCCCCCCCCGGTGGCGGTGTCATGGAACTGGACGAACCGGGTCCGAGCGTCGAACTGCCCATGGAACGCCCGTTGTTCGTCCCGCCGCTGAAGCCGGACATCCAGGACACGGTCCTGATGGACGGCGAGACCGACATCGACCCGGCCGCGCTGTTCGAACAGGCCTGGGTGGATCGTGATCTCCTGCGCGGACACATCCGCCATGCCCTGCACCGACACTCGCCCGCCAGTCTCTCCACGGTGCTGGAGGCCCACCCACTGGAGCAAGGCCTGGCCGAGCTGGTGACCTACCTGGCGATCGCCACCGAGGATCCACACACTGTGATCGACGAGACCCGCAGCGAATCCGTCACCTGGATCGACCCGGATGGCCAACAGCGACGGGCCCGCCTGCCGGTAATCCTCTTCACTCGCGAGGGAGTCCAATGAACGACGAAGCCCGGACAGCAGCCATCGAGGGCGACGATCGCCTGTCGCTGGTACTGGTCACGCTGTTCCGCGGTGTCCTTCACCGCGACGCCGCCCCGCAGGCCTGGCAGGGGCTGCTGGACCTGCAAGCACGCGTGCGCGACTACGTGGCGGTCCTGGGGCTGGAGTTGATGCTGGACGAGGCCGAGGGCTACGCCTATCTCGCCCAGCGCCCGCGCGACGAGGAGGCACCCGACCTGCCGCGCCTGGTGGCCCGACGCCAGCTGAGCTATCCCGTGAGCCTGCTGCTGGCGCTGCTGCGCAAGAAGCTCGCCGAGCACGATGCCACCGGTGGCGATACCCGTCTGGTCCTGAGCCGCGAGGAGATCGCCGAACTGATCCGCATCTTCCTGCCCGAGACCGCCAACGAGGCCCGCCTGCTGGACCGGGTCGAGAACCACATCAACAAGGCGGTGGAGCTCGGCTTCCTGCGCCGCCTGCGCGGCCAGGAACAGCGCTACGAGGTGCAGCGCATCCTGCAGGCCTTTGTGGACGCGCAATGGCTGGGCGAATTCGACGAACGCCTGCGCGCCTACCGCGCACACGCCGAGGGGCACACCGAGGGCTCGGCCTCCGACCCGTCCGACCGCTGAAAAAAACGCTGACGAATGGCACTCGACAGGGACCAGAACGTTACAATGCAGGGCCATCCGACTGCGCGCAGGAAGACCTTTCATGGGTGATGCCGTCAGCCGCAACGCGACCTACGAGGACCTGCTCCGCGCCGACCCCAACCAGGTCGCCGAGTTGATCCGCGGCCAGCGGGTCACCAGCCCGCGACCCGCACCCCGGCACACCCGGGCCAGCTCGCGCCTGGGGGCGGAACTCGACGGCCCGTTCGACCGCGGTCGCGGCGGCCCGGGCGGCTGGTGGATCCTGGACGCGCCCGAGCTGCATCTCGGCGCGGATGTGCTGGTCCCGGACCTGGCTGGCTGGGGACGCACTCGAATGCCGAGCCTTCCGGAGACGGCCTGGTTCGAACTGCCGCCGGACTGGGTGTGCGAGGTCCTCTCGCCGGCAACCGCTCGCATGGACCGGGTGGAAAAGCTCCCGATCTACGCGGCACATGCGGTACAGCACGCCTGGCTGATCGACCCCGAGCTGCGAACCTTGGAGGCCTATGCGAACCACGACGGCCACTGGCTGCTGCTCGCGGCGTTCGAACAAAAAAACCCGGTCTGCATCGCGCCCTTCGATGCCATCACCTTCGATCCCGACGGCCTGTGGGCCGACTGACTCGCCCGGCACCCGCACCCCATGGAAGAGCAACTCCTCGATTTCGCCGCCAGTGACCAGCGTGCAGGCTTCCGCCTGCACCGGGTCGAGCTGTACAACTGGGGCACCTTCCACGACCGGGTCTGGTCTATCGAGCCGGGTGGCGACAACGCCCTGCTGACCGGCGACATCGGGTCGGGCAAGTCCACCCTGGTGGACGCCATCACCACCCTGCTGGTGCCCGCTCAGCGCATCACCTACAACAAGGCAGCCGGCGCGGAGGCCAAGGAGCGCTCCCTGCGCTCCTACGTGCTCGGCCATTACAAGTCGGAACGCGACGACACCGGAGCGAATGCCCGCCCGGTCGCCCTGCGCGACCACAACAGCTACTCGGTCATCCTCGGGCGCTTCCACAACGAGGGGTTCGACCAGACCATCACACTCGCCCAGGTCTTCTGGATCCGCGACCAGGGCCAGCCCCAGCGCTTTTACGTGATCGCCGAACGCGGCCTCGGCATCGCCGAAGATTTCGCCGACTTCGGCCCCGACCTCAACACCCTGAAGAAGCGTCTGCGCGCCACCGAAGGCGTCCAGGTGCACGACAGCTTCCCGCCCTACGGCGCCGCCTTTCGCCGCCACTTCGGGATCGGTGGCGAGCAGGCCCTGGAGCTCTTCAGCCAGACCGTCTCCATGAAATCGGTCGGCAACCTCACCGAGTTCGTGCGTACCCACATGCTGGAAGCGGCCCCGGTGGACGACAAGGTGGATGCCCTGATCGGCCACTTCGACGACCTCAACCGGGCGCACGACGCGGTGGTCAACGCCCGCGCCCAGATCGAGGCCCTGGAGCCGCTGGTCGCCGGGGCGCGCGAACACGCGGACCTGGCGCGTCGGGCGGACGAATGGCGGGCGGCGCGCGAGGCCCTGGAACCGTGGTTCGCCGGGGTCAAGGGACAACTGCTGGAACAGCGCCTGGAGAAACTGGCCACCGATGTCGCCCGCGCGGATACCCGCATCACCCAGCAGACCCGGCAGCGCAGCGAACAACTGGCACGCCGCGACGACCTCAAGCGCGACATCGCCGCGCACGGCGGCGACCGCCTGGAGGCCCTGGCCCGCGAGATCCGCGAAAAGGACGAGGAACGCAAGGCACGCTACCAGCGAGCCACCCGCTACAACGCCCTGGTCCATTCCCTGGAACTGCCCGAGGCGCGCGACGCCGATACCTTTCTGGCCAACCGCCGGCGCGTCGACGCGGAGACGGAAAAGGTCGATGCGCGCCTGGGCGAACTGCAGAATACGCGCACCGAGGCCGAGGTCGACTTCCGCCAGCTGCGGGAACAGCACGAGGCACTGGAGACCGAACTGGAATCGCTGCGCGACCGCGAATCCAGCATCCCCTCCGGCATGCTCGCGCTGCGCGAGCGGCTGTGCGAAGCCACCGGCCTGGACACCGCCACCCTGCCCTTCGCCGGCGAACTGATCCAGGTCCTGGAGGAACAGCGCGACTGGGAAGGGGCCGCGGAACGCCTGCTGCACAACTTCGGCCTGTCCCTTTTGGTACCCGACCGGCACTACTCCACGGTGGCCGACTGGGTGGACCGCACCCACCTGCGCGGCCGTCTGGTCTACTACCGGGTCCGCGAGCCGGTCGAGCGCGATTCCGGCGCCGCCCGGCTGCATTCCGAATCGCTAGTGCACAAGCTGGCGATCCACCCGGACTCGGCGTTCTACCCGTGGCTGGCCGCGGAACTCGCCCGGCGCTTCGACTACGCCTGCTGCGACGACCTGGAACGCTTCCGCCGCGAACCGCGCGCGATTACCCGGTCCGGCCAGACCAAGGCCGGTGGCGAGCGCCACGAGAAGGACGACCGCCACCGCATCGACGACCGCTCGCGTTACATCCTCGGCTGGAGCAACCAGCACAAGATCGCCGCCCTGGAGCACCAGGCCGAGAGCCTGCAGGCCCGAATGCAGCAGATTGCCGACCAGCTGGCCACCCTGGAGCAGGAATCCCGAACCTTGAACGAGCGTCGCGTGGCCCTGGGCAAGCTGGAGGTCTACGACGACTTCCAGGCGCTGGACTGGCAGGCCCTGGTGGCCGAGATCGCGGCCCTGGAAGAGGAGAAACGCCGCCTCGAGGAAGAATCCGACACCCTGCGTGCCCTGCAGACCGAGCTCGAGTCCCTGGAAGAGGCGATCCGCGAACACGAACAGGAGCTCGACCGGCTCAAGAACGAGCGCAGCCGGCTGCAGGAACGCCAGGAACGCACACAGGAGGCCCTGGCGGCCGCCCGGGAGCAGCATGCCGGTGCGACCGCCACCCAGCGCGAGGCCGTCTTCCCGCGCCTGGACGAGCTGCGTGATGAGGCGCTGGGCGATCGCCGCGTGACCGTGGAGTCCTGCGACAACGCCCAGTCGGAGATGCGCGCCTGGCTGCAGAGCCGCATTGACCGCGACGAGCGGCAGCTAAAGCGCCTGGCGGAACGGGTCGTCAATGCGATGGCGGACTTTCGTCATCGCTGGCCGCTGGAGAGCCGCGAGATGGACGCCCACCTGGACGCGGCCGACGAATACGCCAGCCTGCTGGAGCACCTGCGGGGCGATGACCTGCCGCGCTTCGAACAACGTTTCAAGGAACTGCTCAACGAGAACACCATTCGCGAGGTCGCGCAGTTCCACAGCCAGCTGCAACGCCAGCGCGAATCGATCCGCGAACGCGTCGACACCATCAACGCCTCGCTGCACGGCATCGACTTCAACGAGGGACGCTACATCCGCCTGCTGGCCGACCCCGCCGCGGATACCGAGATCCGCGACTTCCAGCGCGATCTGCGCGCCTGCACCACCGGCACTACCGATGCACAGGGCGAGGCCGACTACTCCGAGTCCCGGTTCCTGCAGGTGCGCGCGATCATCGAACGCCTGCGCGGGCGCGAGGGCACGGCCGAGCTGGACCGGCGCTGGCGGCGCAAGGTGACCGACGTACGCAACTGGTTCACCTTCTCCGCCGAGGAACGCTGGCGCGAGGACGATGCGTCCCACGAGCACTACACCGACTCCGGCGGCAAGTCCGGCGGGCAGAAGGAAAAGCTCGCCTACACCGTCCTCGCCGCCAGCCTCGCCTACCAATTCGGGCTGGAGGAAGGCACCCGGGGCAGCCGCTCGTTCCGCTTCGTGGTGATCGACGAGGCCTTTGGTCGCGGCTCCGACGAATCCGCGCGATTCGGCCTGGAACTGTTCGAGCGGCTCAAGCTCCAGCTCCTGATCGTCACGCCACTGCAGAAGATCCACATCATCGAACCACATGTCGCCAGTGTCGGCTTTGTCCATTCCCCGGACGGGGCCCGCTCCCTGATCCGCAACCTGACCATCGAGGAATACCAGGCGGAAAAGGCGGCCCGAGCCGCCGGCACTGCAGGCTGACATGGGCGACTGGACGCGGCCCGCCGGAATCCTCCGGCAGCTACAACGGCGCTGGGAGCGCGGCGAGATCCTCGCCGCGCGCGTGACCGGCGCACCGCTGTTCCCGCTGGAAATCCCCCTGACCCGTCCCCGCCCACGCGAGGTCACGGCCGACTTCGGCCGGGTGATGGACTGGGTGGCCGAGTTGCGCAAGGGCGAACGCAGCCAGCGCGGCTACGGCTTCGAACTCCTGTGGGAGACGCAACGCAACCGGGTCCACGGCAGCAACCCGCTGCCGCGCGCGGCCCGCGTCCCCGACGCCGACGATGCCCTGCGCCTGCTGGGGCATACCCGCGATGCCCAAAGGTTCGACGCCCTGGTGGCCGCCACGTCCGAGCGCTGCCCGGCCCTGCTCGACTGGGTCGCGCGGCGGCCTCTGACCACCCTGGACCAGGCCGATGCCTGGGATCGCATCCTCACAGTCGTGGAATGGTTCCGGGCCCACCCGCGCCCCGGCCTCTACCTGCGCCAGCTCGACATCCCCGGGGTCGACACCAAGTTCATCGAGGCGCGCCGGCGCCTGCTCGGCGAACTGCTGGATCTCGTCCTGCCCGCCGCAGCGGTCGACACCCGCCACACCGGAGCCCGCGGATTCGAGGCCCGCTATGGCCTGCGCACCCGGCCCGTAACTCTCCGGCTCCGACTGCTCGACCCGACCCTGTATCTGCACGGCCTGAGCGACCTCAGTGCCCCGGTGGACGAACTCGCGCAACTCGACCCCTGCGCCTGGGCCACGCCGGTGGAACGGGTATTTATCGCGGAAAACGAGATCAATGGCCTGGCCTTCCCCGAGCACGCGCGCGCCCTCGTCATCTTCGGGCTGGGCTATGCCGTCGAGCACCTGGACCGGCTCCCCTGGCTGCGGAGACTTCCGGTCCACTACTGGGGCGATATCGACACCCACGGATTCGCTATCCTTGATCGCCTGCGCGCCCATCTGCCCCGGGCGCAATCCCTGCTCATGGACCGCGACACCCTGGAGGCACACCACAACCTCTGGGGCCAGGAACCCGAAGACCGCCGCCACACCCGCGACCTCAGCCGTCTCACCCCCGCCGAGGACGAACTATTCCGCATGCTGCGCGACAACATCCCGGGCGAACGCGTGCGCCTGGAACAGGAACGCATCCCGTACGGCTGGCTCCGCCAGGCCCTCCAGCACCTCGATTGACGCATGCATGATCCGCAGTGCCTCTTGGCTGCGGACCCATGTGCCAACCTGCATTCCGGCCTCCAAACACCTCTTTGCTCGTGACTGTCATACGACCCGTTTCGCGCAGTCAGCTCCGGCATGTCCACCGCGACGGACGACGGGTCGGAACTCATCGCCCTTGAATTTATCTTGGGTAACGGATGAGGTAGACCGTGCCAGAAAGCGCCCCTGTCTCGTGCACGGAAGTGGCTGAGCATCATGTCCGGCGGGACAAGACAGTGCTGACATCATGGCGAGTGCGATTTATTCGAACGCGCGAACGTAAACGAACGGCCTAAGCGCATTGTCAGGCCATTTTTTGCAGATGGTGAAAATCTTCAATTGAGGCCAGCTCTTTTGCCTCATTGGCTTGCGCTTGAAAAAGATCCCACCGGATCTGAAGGTTCAACCAAAAATCTGCAGAAACCCCAAAGAACTTTGCCAACCGAAGCGCAGTGCTTGGCGTGACGCCGCGCTTCTGATTAACGAGCTCATTTACTCGCTGATACGGAACATGAATCGCATCAGCCAAATCACGCTGACTTATATTCATAGGCACTAGGAACTCGTCCCGAAGCATTTCGCCGGGATGCGTAGGCGCCCTATGCGTTGGAATCCGAACCATATTCGATACCTCTAGTGATAATCGGTAACCTCGACTTCGCTCGGACCGGATTCGCCCCAGACGAAACAGATTCGGTACTGTTCGTTGATACGAATGCTGTACTGGCCGTTACGGCTTCCAGCAAGGGCCTCAAGGCGATTACCAGGAGGAACCTTCAGTTCTTCGAGCGACTGTACTGAATCGAGCTGATCAAGCCTGCGCATGGCGATCTTCCAGAGCTTTTCTGGACAGGATTTTCTAGCGGCTTTCGAATTGATGCCATTGAAGATGTCCTCAGAAGCCCGATCATAGAACGAGTCAATCATGGAAGCATGATAGCACGGTCTCCATGCTACACAAATGCAAGCAGGTGTCCACTGGTTCCTTGTTGTGCGGGACCAGATTAGCGGAACAGGCGGCGTTCCCTGTGCCGGAAACGAAGTGCCACCAGCACCGCGAACGATGCAATCCCCAGGAGTGCGGGGAGGTATTCCAGGGGGAGATCCAGGCCCCAGGCCATATAGCCGGTGACCAGCGCCCACAGGAGCGGGATGATCGCCAGCACCAGGGGCGGACGCGACGGCACCAGCAACAGCAGTCCCAGGGTCAGCAGCATCACCGGCCCCGGGGCCACGCCGACATATTGCAGCTGCGTCCAGGGCGTGCCGGTCAGCGCGAGATCCAGCAAGGGATAGCCCACCAGCGCGTAGACGATCATCAAGACCGCGCCGCTACCCGCGAGCCCGCCGGACCAGCCAAAGCGGGCCTGGCCCATCAGGGTCAACGCGAACACCAGCATCACCCCCTGGGCCACAAAGACCCCGGCCAGCCACTCGGAGGCGAAGTGGAACGGCGCCAGCGAACCGCCGAAGAAGGCGACCCCGGTCCAGATCCACAGCACGCCCAGCAACAGGCCAATGACACGGCCGGCCGGGCGCGAGCCCGGAACCACCAGCCCCACAGCCGCCAGGGCGAGCAGTGCGCCGATCCCGTGCAGGGGCCAGATCGCGGTGTTGTACTGGCCCAGAATCGCCAGCCAGGTGGGTCCATCGAACGGCAGCATTCGTTACCCCTCGGTCCATACGTCAGGACTGTTTGTGCGGAATGGCCATTCCTCTGGCAAAGGGGGTACCGGGAAGGCCGCAATCGCCGAGAGGGCTCGGCTCCTACGCGTCCAGACGCCCCCTCAGGATAATCTAAAGATCGCCGACCCAGGCGATCATGCGTTCGCGCATCCCGGCGTCCGGCATGGGTCCGTACAACGCGCCCATGTTCTCCTCCATGTGCGCCACCACCGAGGTCGCGGGGATCGCACAGGTCACGTCCGGGTGCGAGACGATGAACTTGAGCAGGAACTGCGGCCAGTTCTCGCATTCGATCTCCGCCGCCCATTCCGGCAGTGGATGCCCCGCGAACTGGTTGATCAGCGCCTTGCGCCGGAACGGGCGGTTCGCGATCACCGCCACCCCGCGTTCCCGTGCCAGCGGCAACAGGCGCTGTTCCGCTTCGCGATCCAGGATGTTGTAGGTCAGCTGCACGAAGTCCAGGTCCTCGCGCCGCAGGACGCGCTCCAGCTCGTCGTGGCGCCGCCCGTGCGAGGTGGTCAGGCCGATATAGCGAACTTCCCCCGCCTCACGGCGCTCGCGCAGGGTTTCCAGGTGCGCCTCCCAGTTCTGCAGGTTGTGCACCTGCTGCAGGTCCAGGGTGTCGACACCCCACAGATCCCGGGACTCCACATGCTGATCGCGGCCGGTCGAGGTGCTGCGCGTCCAGATCTTGGTCGCCGAGAACACACCTTCCGGATGGCCCAGCTCGCGCAGGGCGTGACCGACCACTGCCTCCGCACGCCCGTACATCGGCGAGGAGTCGATCAACCCGCCGCCACGGCGGACAAAGGTATCCAGGATCCGGGTACGCACCGCCAGTACTTCCGGATCCTCCGGCACGTTGAAGGTAATCCACGTCCCCATTCCGATCACCGGGATCTCCTCCCCGGATGACGGGATCGGCTTGCGTAGCGGCCTACGCCCCTCGGCCGTCCCGCCAACAACGGGCCACCCCGCCCCGGCCACCACCGCGGACCCGGCCATCCAGCGCAGGAAGGATCGGCGCGAACGCCGCGGAGACGGTTGCTTCATGGTCCGTATCACCGAAAGGGAGCCACTTCGTGGGCCATTCGGCCGCGCCACAAGTTCCCTGTGCGGCCTTTCACCGGTGGATCGCCCACACGGCGAACCGCCCCGCAAAACAAGGAAATCAGGAGAGGGATCCGACCGGCTCGCACCCGCTTGCTGCAAGCCGTCGGCATGGACGCACGCATCCTCGTAAACAACCGGGCGGGGGCCCACGACCCCGCCCGCGTGCATGGATGAGCGATCAGAAGCTCATCGAACGATCGAAATCGGCGACGGCCTGCACGTAGTGGCCCATGCCCGCCATCTCGGCGTTCGGCAGGAAGTTGTGTTCGCCGACGTCGCGGCCCTTGGCGCAGGCCTCGCAGGCCCAGAACGGGACACCTTCACTGACCAGGGTATCCACAATATCCTTCATCGGCGGCATGTTGTGGCCGACAATCTTGTCGTACACGTTGCGATTGGCGATGTTCACGGCCTCGCCCTGGAGCCACACGGTCACTTCGTGGCCCTGCTGCTTGGCCACGTTGGCAGCGATCATGCCGAGGGTGGCGCGGGTCGGGTCGTCGGTACCGGCGGTCACGGCAACAATAAAGCGCATGGGGATCTCCCGGATTTGGAAAAGCGGGGAGACGGTAGCGGCCGGCAATCGCCGCGTCGATTTCCCACAAGCCACGGGGAAACACTCGGGTCAGACGGTACCCTTCTCCACAACACTGTTGCGGTAGAGCTTGAAGGCCATCAGCAGCCAGGGGGTGGCATGCAGGACCAGGTCGAGGATGTCCCGCGGCCGATTCAGCTCGCCGGCGAACAGCCAGCGCAGCTTCTCCGCAACATGCGGCTCGGGGGTCCAGGGGGCCAGGCCCAGCGTGGCCACCAACAGCGCAAACAGCCACAGCGGTGCACGATCAACCCAGCGTACAGAGGCTTTCATCGCGCGCATCCTACCCAAGGCCCGCGCACGGCGCAGCCCGTCCTTGCCGGTAACCGGGCAGCCTTCTACACTTTCGCCTGCTCCACGGGGCGCGACACGGCAGGCCCGGGGGAACCCATCTGGCCGTACCACCGCGGTCCGCAGCCGCCCCCCGGCCCGGAAGACCATCATGGAAGCCCTGCTCGTCTCGACCTTGATCGTCGCCATCGCCGAGATGGGCGACAAGACCCAGCTCCTCGCGCTGCTCCTGGTATGCCGCTACCAGCAGGCGTGGCCCATCATCTGGGGCATCGTGGCGGCGACTCTGGCCAATCACTTCCTCGCCGCGCTGGCCGGGGTCTGGGTCGGTTCCAGCGTGCCGGATGACTGGCTGCGCTGGGGGCTGGGGATCGGATTCATCGCCATGGCCGCCTGGGTCCTGGTACCGGATGGCGAGGACGATCTGCCCGCGGCCTCGAAACACGGCGTGTTCTGGACCACCACGGTGCTGTTCTTCCTGGTCGAGATGGGCGACAAGACCCAGGTGGCCACCGGCGCGCTGGCCGCGACCTTCGACAACCTGATCCTGGTCGTGATCGGCTCGACCATCGGCATGGTTCTGGCCAATGCACCGGTCGTGTGGCTGGGCCAGCGCTTCGCGTGTCACCTGCCCCTTCGGCTGCTACGCGCGCTCGCCGCGCTGCTGTTCTTTGCCCTGGGCCTTGGGGTGCTGCTTGCCTGGATCTGAGTGCAGCGTCTTCTGTCCCAGCCAGATCCGCCGGACCAGACGCGGCAGCAGCAACAGCAGGGCTACCACCGCGAGCAGGGCCAGACCCAGCTGCACCCCGCTATCGGCCCCGCTCGCCATCTCGCGGGTGGCATGCCCGAGCCAGGCATACGCGAACAGGCCCGGGATCAGCGCCACCGCCGTCGTCAGCGCAAACACGGGCAGCGGCAGGCGCACCAGTCCCAGGGCATAGTTGGTGGGGGCGAACGGGAACACCGGCACCAGCCGGGTCAGCGCCACCACGCGCCAGCCCTCGGCCTCCACATCGTCGCGCAGCCGGGCGCTGCGCGGTCCCATGCGCGGAACCAGCCAGGGCTGCAGCCAGGTACGCGCCAGCAGGAAGGCAATGACCGCCGCCAGGGTGGCCGCCAGCAGGCTGAGGGCGCCACCGGTGAATGGCCCGAACAACGCCCCGCCCAGCAGAATCCAGAAGGTGCTGGGGAGCGGGAACAGGGCCAGCACGACAAACGCCACCACGAACACCAGATAGGCCCCAGGGCCCCAGCCAAGTAGCCAGGCCTCCAGTTCGCCCAGCGGAAAGCCGAGGCTGAGCCACTCGGTGGTCAACAGAATCCACGCCAGTGAGACCCCGAACAGGATCGCCGCGACCGTCAGCCAGCGCTTGTGGTGTCGCATCCTCATGGCGCCCCGTCGTCCCCGGGGCCTTCACCGGCGTTGCCGCGCAGTCGGTCCAGGCGCTCGGCCAGCGCGCGTTCGGTACCGTCCCGGCGCGGGCTGTAGAAGCGCGCGTCCTCGAGGCCTTCCGGCAGGTACATCTGCCCGCGCGCAAAGCCGTCCGGTTCGTCGTGATCGTAGCGATAGCCCGCGCCGAAGCCCTCCTCGCGCATCAACTCGGTCGGCGCGTTGCGCAGGTGCAGAGGCACGCCCGCGCTGCCGGTGTCGCGGATCGCCGAACGCGCCTGGTTCAGCGCCGCGTAGGCGCTGTTGCTCTTGGGCGCGGCCGCGAGTTCGATCACCGCCTGCACCAGCGCCAGGTCACCCTCCGGGCGGCCCAGACGCTCCATGGTCTGCCAGGCGGCCAGCACCCGCACACCCAGTCCGACCGCGGCCAGTCCGATGTCCTCGTACGCCATGCGCAGCAGACGCCGTCCCAGGTAGTCCGGGTCGCAGCCGGCATCCAGCATGCGCGCGAGCCAGTAAACCGCCGCGTTCGGATCGGACCCGCGCACCGACTTGTGCAGGGCGGAGATCTGGTCGTAGAAGGCATCGCCCTGACGGTCGAAGGCCAGTGACTGTGCCCCCATGACCGCCCGCAGCGCGTCGCCGGTAATGGCGCCGTCGCACGCCAGGTCCGAGGCGGTCTCCAGCCAGTTCAGGGCACGCCGGGCATCACCATCCGCGGCCCGTGCCAGACGCTGGCGCTCCTCCGGATCCAGTGTCAGGCCACGCCCGCCCAGCCCGCGTTCGGCGTCGTCCAGGGCCCGCTCGATCAGCGCCTCGACGGCCGCCGCCCCGACCGCCTCCATGCGGTAGACCCGCGCGCGCGACAGCAATGCGCTATTGAGCGCGAACGAAGGATTCTCGGTGGTCGCGCCGACGAAGGTGAGCGTGCCGTTCTCGATGTGCGGCAGTAGGGCATCCTGCTGGCCCTTGTTGAAGCGATGGATCTCGTCGATGAACAGCAGCGTCCCGACACCATTGCGGCGGCGGGTCTTCGCGGCCTCCACGACCGCGCGCACATCCTTGACCCCGGCCAGCACGGCGGACAGCGTGACGAGACGTTGCGCACCGGCCGCGGCTACCAGCCGCGCCAGCGTGGTCTTGCCACAGCCGGGCGGGCCCCAGAGGATCATCGACGGGGTCTGGCCCTGCTCGATCGCCTGGCGCAGTGCGGCCCCCGGGCCCACCAGATGGTCCTGGCCGACCATCTCGTCCAGCCGCGCCGGGCGCATGCGCTCGGCCAGCGGCGCGGTCGGGTCCGGCGTTGCCGCGGCCGGCGCGGACTCGGGTTCGGGTGTTGCCATGTCCGCGTCCGGGCCGAACAGGTCGCCTTCGGAGGAATCACTCATGCGCCGATTGTAACCCCTGGGGCGAAAAGGCCCTGTTCACCACCAAGCACACGAAGACACGAAGAAGGGCCAGGGCGATTCACAGGAAGATGGGAAGGTTGGAAGATTGATGGGGCCATGGCGTGGTGCCGTGGCCCATGAACGGGGAACCACGTGAACGCTCTGCTACCGCGTTTCACCCCGAGGACCCTTCCGATCTTCCTGTCTTCCTGTCTTCCTGTCTTCCTGTGAATCGCCCTTGACCTCGTTCGTTTCTGCGCAAGAAACAAAGCGTGGACGGGATGCGTTCAGGGCCGGTAGATGTCGGTCCCGGATGGCGGGTCGAAGGTGAACACGCCCGGGTCGAGCTCGGCGTTGCGTTCGGTCTCGTGGAAGCGGATCACGGTCTCCTGGCCGAAGATGTCGCGGAAGGCCATGCGGCTCAGGTCGCCCTCCGCGGTCAGATCCAGATCCAGGCTGGTGAAGTCGGCCTGCTCGTTGCGCGGCACCAGCACCAGGCGCAGGGCGTCACCGCCCGGCACCGGGCGAAGCGACATGCGGAAGTGTTCGTCCAGGCGCTCCGGCTGAGTAATCGCGGCGATCGGCGTGGCATCGAAGGCATCCCCCAGCGGGCGCACGGTGGCCTGCGACAGGTCGGGGTCGTACATCCATAGCTCCTGCCCATCGGATACGATGGTCTGCGGGAACGGCTCGGTGACCTCCCAGTGAAGCCGGTTGGGCATGCCCAGCTGCATGCGGCCGTCGGACTCCTGCAGCACGTAGCCCGTGTCATCGCGCACGGTCTGGGTGAAGTCGGCGGAAAAGGTTTCCAGACCGGAGACAAAGTGATCCAGCGCGACGCGGGCATCCGTGGCGGGTTCGGCGGCCTGAATCGGCCCGGCAACCAGGAAAACTGCGGCCACGAGGGCCAGCAACAGGCGCGAAGGGGAGCGAGGCTTCATGCGAACTCCAGTTGGGTCGTTGCAAGGATCCTGCGCCCGGTCGCTTAACCGGGCGTGAATGTGTTGTTCAGGGATGACGAACCGCGTCACGCGGTCAGGGACATGGACACCATTCATGTCCTCTGGTTCGGGGCGCTCAGTCGTTCGGGCCGGGTACCAGGACCTCGCGGTTGCCGTTCGACTGCACCGGGCTGACCAGACCGGCCGCCTCCATGTCCTCGACCATGCGCGCGGCCCGGTTGTAACCGATCTTGAGCCGGCGCTGGACGAACGAGATCGAGGCCTTGCGCGACTCGATGACCACCTGCACGGCCTGGTCATAGAGCGGGTCCGACTCGCTCTCGCCCCCGTCGGGCGACTCCAGCCCGGGGATGCTGGCCGCACCCGCCTCGGGCTCGTCGAGGATGGCCTCGTTGTAGTCCGGCTCCCCGGTGGACTTCAGGTACTCGACCACCTGATGCACCTCGTTGTCGCCGACGAAGGCCCCATGTACGCGCTCGGGCATCGCCTTGCCAGGCGGCAGGTAGAGCATGTCGCCATGGCCCAGCAGGTGTTCCGCGCCCATCTGGTCCAGGATGGTTCGGGAGTCCACGCGCGAGGAGACCTGGAAGGCGATTCGGCTGGGGATGTTGGCCTTGATCAGGCCGGTAATGACATCCACCGACGGGCGCTGGGTGGCCAGGATCAGGTGAATCCCTGCGGCGCGGGCCTTCTGCGCCAGGCGCGCGATCAGTTCCTCCACCTTCTTGCCCACCACCATCATCATGTCGGCGAACTCGTCGACCACGATCACGATGAACGGCAGCGGCTCCAGTGCCGGCGCCTCGGTCTCGGTGATCGCTTCCTCCGGCTTGAACAAAGGGTCCTTCAGCGGCTCGCCGGTAGCCTGGGCATCGCGCACCTTCTTGTTGAAGCCGCCGATGTTGCGCACGCCCATCGCCGACATCAGCTTGTAGCGCCGTTCCATCTCCGCCACCGCCCAGCGCAGGGCATTGGAGGCGTCCTTCATGTCGGTAACCACCGGGCACAGCAGATGCGGGATGCCCTCGTACACCGACAGTTCCAGCATCTTCGGATCGATCAGGATCAGGCGCACGTCGTCCGGCGTGGACTTGTACAAGAGCGACAGCAGCATCGCGTTGACACCGACCGACTTCCCGGAGCCGGTCGTCCCGGCCACGAGCAGATGCGGCATCTTCGCCAGATCGGCCATCACCGGCCCGCCGCCGATGTCCTTGCCCAGCGCCATGGTCAGCGGCGACTTGTTCGAGTCGAACAGATCCGAGCGCAGGATCTCCGACAGGGCCACGATCTCGCGATTCTCGTTGGGGATCTCCAGCCCCACCGTGGACTTGCCCGGGATCACCTCGACGATGCGCACCGCGATCACCGACAGCGACCGCGCGAGATCGGTGGAAAGCCCGGAGATGCGCGAGGCCTTCACCCCGGCAGCCGGCTGCA
Organism: Thioalkalivibrio sp.; assembly: GCF_041685615.1. Classification (GTDB taxonomy): domain Bacteria; phylum Pseudomonadota; class Gammaproteobacteria; order Ectothiorhodospirales; family Ectothiorhodospiraceae; genus Thioalkalivibrio. Next base: position 15,595 of record NZ_JAWLFK010000022.1, on the reverse strand, counting down.
GCTCGAAGCGGGTGATGACCGGGCCCGGCTGCACCGCGACCACCTCGACCTCCACGCCGAAGTCCTTCAGCTTCAGTTCCACCAGGCGGGAGAGCGCCTGCAGCGACTCCTCGGAGAATCCGTCGGGCGGCGGCGGCCCCTCGTCCAGCAGGGACAGCGGCGGGCGGGGATCCGCACCCGCGCCCTCGGTGAACAGCGGGACCTGTTTCTCCTTCTGCACCCGCGGGCTGGGCGGCGGCGTCTCGATGCGCGGCTCCACCCGCGAGGGCGGCCGCTTCTCGGTGCGCTTGCGCTCCTTCTCCACCCGGGTCTCGCGCTCGGCGCGCTCGCGGGCACCAATGCGACGGTCGCGGGCGGAGTCGATCATCGCCCGGGCGCGCTCCCAGCCGCGCACGGCCAGCTGGCCGAGGCGATCCATCAGCAGGAACCAGGACAACCCGGTGAACAGCGTCACCCCCGCGAGGAACAGGGCCAGCAGGACCAGCGTGCCCCCCACCAGGCTCAGGCCGGCCACGGCCCAGCCGCCGAACAGGTCCCCCAGGATGCCGCCAGCATGCACCGGCATTCCGCCCGGCATCAGGTGCAAGGCCGCCAGCGCGGAACCGGCGATCAGCGCGACGATCAGCGCCAGACCGCGCACGGTGAGCTCCATGGGGCTGGCGATCTGGGCCTCGCGGCGATGCCGGAACAACCACCAGCCAATACCCGCGACTGCCAGCGGAATCAGGTAGGCCAGGTAGCCCAGCAGGTGAAAGGCAATATCCGCGAACCAGGCCCCGGTGGTGCCACCAAGGTTGCGCACGCCCTCGCCGTCGCCGGTGGTCGACCAGGCCGCATCGCCCGGGTGATAGCTCGCCAGCGCCACGAGCAGATACAGCGCCAGCATGCCGAAGATCAGCAGCGCACCCTCGCGCAGCCCGCGCAGCAGCTGTCCGCTCAGGCTCGGAGGGGCTGCCGGCTCTGCTGCCTTCCCGCTCTTGGCACCCTTTGCACCCTTGCCTCCGGATTTGGCCTTGCTTGCGGCCATGCGCTCCCCACTGGTCCGGCCCGCGACGCGGGCATCTCGAATCACGCCGCAGTTTACCGGTTAACGCCTTCTTCGTGGGGCCAGGCCTGCCCGGCCCGAGAACCACGTCCGGTCCGGCCGTCTCCAGCCCGGCTGCCTCCGCACGCCGAGCCCTGGGATCGTGAGGGGGCGGACTCGCCCGCGAGGCCCGGCGCGGGCCGCGCGGGAAACAGACCCCTCAGTCTCGCCGATATCCCCATACGGCAAATACCGGGTCCGCATGGTCCAGCCGCCCGGCGTACGGGTCATCCGCCGGCCGCGGCAGGCCACGCAGGGAAAAGGTCGCGAGATCCGCGAAACCAGCGCGCAGGAACAGGTCCAGCACCAGCCCCATGCGCTCGAAGTCGTAGAGGCGTTCCCAGACCGCGATCGCCTTGGTCGGGAAGCAGCGGTCGGAGAAGGTCACCACGAACACCCCGCCCGGTCTCAACACCTCACGTACCGCTTGGAACACCGCCTCCGGCTGCGTCAGATACTCGACCGACGCGGTACAGGCCACGGCGTCGAAGCTCCCCGGTGAATAGGGCAACCCGGGCCACACATTGAGGTCCTGCACATGGGCGGACGCCAGGCGGGGGTTGTCCGCCAGTTCCTGCGCGTTCATGCCCAACCCGATCACCGCTTCCGGCGTCTCCACCCGGTCCAGGTGCGACTCCCAGCTGCTCATCAGGTCGAGCACCCGCGCACCGGGCGGTATGCAGGCGCCATACAGCGCGGCAATCTCGGCCCGCGCGGTGGCATCCAGGTGGTGCACCCGGCGCGGTGCGGCATAGAACACCGCATCGCGATCCGGATCCTCCCGCTCCAGTGCACCGCCGGTCCAGAAGTCGGTCGGCCGGCCGCGCCAGCGCGCCTGCATGCCCGGCCCCCGGGCCGTCAGCAGCCGGGCGATATTCACCGACCGGTCGTCATCACGCCCGTGGGCGTGGCGGGCCATAACCCGCGCCTGCAACCGCAGCTCATGGTCCGCCAGTGGATGGTTCAGATCCGCCACCAGGCGGTCCTCCTCCAGCGCCCCGACCCGGAACAACTCGCGATCCCCGGCCTCGATCCCCGCGTGGCCGGCAATGAACGCACGTGGGTAGAAGCGTCCCGCACGGGGCTCCACCCGGCGGTGCCGGCGCAGGCCGCGATTGAACGCCGACGCCGGGAGCTCGAGCACGCCGACCGCCTCCTCATGCGGGACCAGGCCCGCGGCGGCCTCGCGCGAGGCCTCATGCCCCTGCCCCACACCCAGCCCACGCAGGGCGGCGCCGAGATCGCCCGGCCAGCGGTCCCGTTCCGGCTCCAGCCACGGCAGAAACAGACACTCCCGGTGACGGGCTTCGGCACTCGCCCAGTCCAGCATGAACCCGGCATCCAGCGCCCCACCCTGCTTCGGCTGCGCTTCCGTGTCGGCCGGATCGGCGAATGGATCCCGCATGAACGCCCTCCCGGAGCAACTCTTGAGACTGCCTCACTGTCGGTCTTCCGGTTATGGTACGGGCTAGCCCCACCGGATGCCCGCATGTCCCGCACCCACTGCTCGCTCCCGTTTACAGCCCTCCTGGCGGGCGTACTCTTCCTGTTGCCCACTGTGCTGGCCATGCCGTCTGCCCAGGCCCAGGAGAACGGGGCCAGCGGCGTCGACGCCGACTCACCCCTGCGCGTGGGGACCCGCTTCGTACCGCCGTTCGTGATCGCCCCGGACGCACCCGACGCGGCCCCGACCGGCATCGCGATCGAGCTATGGGAACGGATCGCGGAACGGATGGAACTGGATTACGAATACCGGGAGACCAGTCTCGAGGGGCTGATCGAGGGCGTGGGAGACGACCGCATCGATGTCTCGGTCGCGGCCCTTACCGCGACCGCCGAGCGTGCCGGACGTGTCGACTTCACCCATCCGTACTACAGCACCGGGCTGTCCATTGCCGTGCCCCAGCAGGGCAATCCGGTCGCCGGCGCCCTGCGGGCATTCATCTCGGTGCCCTTCCTGGTGATCATCCTCGCGCTCGCCGGCCTGCTCCTGCTGGTCGGCGCCCTGCTGTGGTTGTTCGAGCGCCGGCGCAACGCCGACGAGTTCGGCGGCAGTGCCGCACAGGGGCTGGGCTCGGCCTTCTGGTGGGCCGCCGTCACCATGACCACGGTCGGCTATGGTGACAAGGCTCCACGCACCCTGCCCGGCCGCGCAATCGCGCTGGTCTGGATGTTTGCCGCGCTGATCCTGGTCTCCACCTTCACCGCCGCGATCGCCACCACCTTGACTGTCAGCTCGCTGGATACCGGCATCCAGAACGTCTCCGACCTGGAGGGCCAGCGCATCGCCACCATCGGCGGCTCCAGCGCCGCCGCCTGGCTGGACGAACAGGGCTTCGCCTACCGCGAGCACGCAGACCTGGTTGCAGCGCTGGGTGCGGTCGCCGAGGGACGTGCCGACGCAATGGTCTACGACGCCCCGCTGCTGCGCTATCAGGTACGCGAGCACTTTGCGGGACAACTGGAGGTCCTGCCGGTCGAGTTCCTGCGTCAGGACTATGCCCTGGCCCTGCCCCAGGGCTCGCCGCTGCGCGCCCCAATGAACGTCGCCATCCTCGAAATTCTGGAGTCCGACGAATGGCAGCGGGTGCTACGGCGCTACCTCGGGAATTGACATCGGGCGCACGGGGCGCCTGTCAGCGCCAGGGCGGCTCCACGCCCTCGACCCGGTACTCGCGACTTAGCGCGCGCATCAGACTGATGCAGCAGAAGACCAGGATGATCGCGACCGGCAGCCCGGCGGTCAGCGAACCGGTCTGCAGGCTGTCCAGCGCACGCTCTCCGCCGACGATCAGCAGGGTCGCGGCCACCGCCCCCTCGGTGATGCCCCAGATCACGCGCTGGCGCCTGGGCGAGCGCTTCGAACCGCGCGAGATCAGTGCATCCACCACGTAGGTGCCGGAGTCCGAAGAAGTGATGAAGTATGTCGCGATCAACAGCGTTGCAATCCCCGAGGCGAGGGTGGTCCACGGCAACTGCGCCAGGGTCGCGTACAGCGCGATAGTGGTGTCCTCGGCAACCGCCGAGGCAATTCCCGCGCCCTCGTCGAACAGCTCCAAGTGCAGCGCAGTGCCGCCAAAGATCGCGAGCCAGGCGAACACGAACAGTGTGGACATGGCGAGCACACCGACGATGAACTCGCGGATGGTGCGCCCGCGCGAGATACGCGCGATGAAGATGCCCACGAACGGCGACCAGGCGATCCACCAGGCCCAGTAGAACATGGTCCAGTCCTTCTGCCACTCGGAGCCCCCGACCGCGTCGGTGTGCACGCTGAGCTCGATCAACTGCTGGAAATAGCCACCGATCGAGTCGAGAAAGAAGCGCACAATGAACAGCGTCGGCCCGGCGAACAGCACGAACAGCAAAAGGCTGGCTGCCAGCGCCAGGTTGAACATGCTGATCCACTTCAGCCCGCGGTCCAGCCCGGACATTACCGACAGCACGGCCACAGCCGTGATCGCAGTGATAATGCCGACCTGGTACCAGGGCGAGACCGGCATGTCGACCAGCACATTGAGCCCGGTATTGAGCTGCATCGCGCCGAAGCCCAGCGAAGTGGCCAGCCCGAACAGGGTACCGAACACCGCCAGGATGTCGATCACGTGCCCGATCGGGCCATAGATCCGATCCCCAAGCAGCGGATAGAAGATCGAGCGAATGGTCAGCGGCAGGCGGTGGCGAAAGCTGAAGTATGCCACTGACAACCCCAGCACCACGTACACCGCCCAGGCATGCAGTCCCCAGTGGAAGAAGCTGTAGACCATCGCCTGAGCGGCCGCCTCGTCGGTCTCGCCCTCGCCCGTCGGTGGATGCTGATAGTGCAGGATGGGCTCGGCCACGCTCCAGAACACCAGACCAATGCCCATGCCGGCCGAGAACAGCATCGCGAACCAGGCGGGAAAACCGAACTCCGGCCGGTCGTCCGGCTGCCCCAGCCGGATCGCGCCGTAGCGGCTGAACCCCAGCCAGACCAGGAACCCGAGAAAGAACGTGACCACCACCAAGTAGCCCCAGCCGAGATACTCGGTAATGAACCCATGGATACCATCGAACACCATGCTGGCAGTGGACGGAAAGGCTACGCCGAAGGTGATAAACACCACGACCATGATCGCGGAGGCGGTGAACACCGTGGGATTCACTGTCGAGAAGAAGGCTTCCGGGCGGTACTGACTCATGGTGAACGGTCGGGTGGCGGTCAGGGGAGGGACGTCAGTTCGACGCGTCGGGGTCCGGGGTGGCGGCACACAACGCCCCGGTCAGTTCGGCCTCGGCCAGCACGTGGCCCTCAGCCGCGGCATCGAACTGGGTGCGCGTCGCACCCGGCGCCAGATCCAGTTCGGCGTCCAGGGCCAGCAGGCGGAAGCGATAGCGGTGGCAACCCTCCGGCGGGATGGGGCCCAGATAACCGACCTTGCCGAAAGCATCCAGACCCACGCGTCCCTTGCTCGGCAGATGGAGAGCATCCACCCGGTGGGTATCACGCGGCAGATTCCAGACCAGCCAGTGCGTCACCTCGCCCAGCGGCGAGTCCAGATCCTCGAGGACCAGCGCCAGGCTACGCACCGCATCCGGCACATCCCGGATCTCCAGTGGCGGTAGTTCGTTCGCGTCGCGAGCCGATGTTTCAACCGGCATCGCCTCGCCGTCCTGAAAGGCCGGGCTGATCAGCCGCATTCCTTCGTCTCCTCTATCGGACCCGATCGACCGGCCTCAGCCTCGCCCGCCGTCGACGGCGGGTCAACCGTCGGGAAGTCGGGTCGCCGGCGGAATTGATCCCGGTCAACGATCCCTTCGCAGTTGCGCAACGATCCCGCCCCGTGCGTACACTTCGCGGTATGGCACAACTTACCTTCATGGGCGCGACCGGCGAAGTCACCGGATCGCGGTATCTCCTCGAGACCGACGACACCCGCGTCCTGCTGGAATGCGGTCTGTACCAGGGCGGCAATGACGCCGACGCGGCCAACCGCGAGCCGCTGGCGGAGCTTGCCGGCCGGATCGACGCCGTTGTCCTGTCCCACGGCCACCTGGACCACTCGGGGCTGCTGCCCAAGCTGGTGCGCGACGGCTACCGCGGCCCGATCTTCTGCACACCGGGTACCGAAGAGCTGCTCGAGATCATGCTCGAGGACGCGGCGTTCGTGATGAGCAAGGACATCGAGTGGGAGAACAAGTGGCGCCGCCGGGCGGACAAGCCCCTGGTCGAGCCGATCTACGACATCGATGACGTCGCGACCACCCTGGGGCTCTGCAAGGCCGTGCCCTACGGCGACACGCAAACCATTGCCGGCGACATCCGGCTGACCTTCCGGGATGCCGGGCACATCCTCGGCTCCGCGATCGTCGACCTGATCGTGCCGTCTGGCGGGCGTGACCGGCACCTGGTCTTCTCCGGCGACCTCGGCAACCCCGACGCCGTGCTGATGCACGAACCCGCGCGGATGGAACACGCGAATCACGTGCTACTGGAAAGCACCTACGGCAATCGTGATCACCGGCCGATGGACGAGACCATCGAGGAATTCGCGCAGATCCTCGCGGAGGCCGATGCCAGCGGCGGCAACGTGATGATCCCGGCCTTCGCGGTCGGGCGCACCCAGGAGGTCCTCTATCACCTGGGCATGCTTCACCACGCCGGGCGTCTACCGCAGCAAACGATATTCCTCGACAGCCCAATGGCGATCAAGGTGACCGAGCTCTACGCCCGGCTGCGCAAGACGCTCAACAGCGAGGACATGGAACGCCTGCACCAGGCCGCGAACGGCAACCCGGCCGGCTATCTGCCCGGGTTGCAGGTCTGCCGCACGGTCGAGGAGTCCATGGCCATCAACCGCATTACCGGCGGCGCGATCATTATCGCCGGAGCCGGCATGTGCAACGGCGGGCGCATCCGTCATCACATGAAGTACAACCTGTGGCGCCGCGAGTCCCACCTGGTGATTGTTGGCTTCCAGGCCTCGGGCACGCTGGGGCGGCGGCTGGTGGACGGCGCCAAGCGGGTCAAGTTGCTGGGCGACGAGATCGCGGTGAACGCCAAGGTGCACACGCTCGGCGGCTTCTCCGCCCACGCCGGGCGTACTCAACTACTGGACTGGGCGCGCGGCTTCCGCGACCAGCCGGTGTTCCATCTGGTCCACGGCGAACCGGAGGCACGCGAGGCCCTGGCCGCCGGCCTGCGCGACGAGCTGGGCGCCGAGGCCCACGTGCCGGCCTTCGGTGAAACCATCACCCTCTGACCCCGACTCCCAACGTCATGCCGGAGGCCGAAGCCGTCAGCACCTACGCCCTGATCGCCGGCTTCCTCGGCGGACTCGGGCTGTTCCTGCTCGGGATGACCCTGCTGACCGACGGCCTGAAGACCGCCGGCGGCAAGGCCCTGCAACACATCCTGGGCGTCTGGACCCGCACACGCCCGCGGGCGCTCGCGTCCGGCATGGGCGTGACCGCCCTGGTGCAGTCTTCCAGTGCGGTGACCGTGGCCACCATCGGCTTCGCCAATGCCGGTCTGCTGACGCTCGGCCAGTCGGTCTGGGTGATCTTCGGGTCCAACGTCGGCACCACCATGACCGGCTGGCTGGTCGCCCTGATCGGTTTCAACATCCGCATCGAGGCCTTCGCCCTCCCCGCCATCGGCATCGGCGCCCTGCTCTACCTGTTCATGAAGGCCGCACGCCCGCGCTACCTGGGTCTGGCCCTGGCCGGCTTCGGCCTGCTGTTCTTCGGGATCGATGTACTGCGCGAGACCTTCGAGGGTCTGAGCGCGACCTTCGACCTCTCCGCCCTGGCGCGGCCGGGCTTTGCCGGACTGTTGATCATGGTCGGCATCGGCGCGCTGCTGACCGTGCTGATGCAGAGTTCGTCCGCGTCAATGGCGATGGCCCTGACCGCCGCGATGAGCGGCGCGGTACCGCTGGAGGCCGCAGCCGCCGCGGTGATCGGCGCCAACCTCGGCACCACGGTCAAGGCCCTGCTGGTCGTCATTGGCGCCACCCCGAACGCCAAGCGCGTCGCGGCCGCGCACGTGATCTTCAACGGCCTGACCGCGATTGTCGCGTTGCTGATCCTGCCCTGGTTCCTGGCCGCGATCGCCTGGATCTGGGGCAGCACCGGCGAGGCCCCGGCCCCGGCCGTGTTGCTGGCGCTGTTCCACACCGCGTTCAACCTGCTGGGCGTGGCGTTGATGGTCCCGGTCACCCCGCCGTTGATCCGCTTCCTGCAGACGCGCTTTCGCACAGAGGAGGAAGACATCGCCCGCCCACGCTTTCTCGACAAGCACAGCACCGGGGTTCCGGACCTGGCGTTGCAGTCACTGTTGCAGGAGACCAAACGCCTGGCCGACATCAGCCACTCCATCGCGCGGGAGGCGCTGCGCCCGGAGCCGCCGGCCGCGGGCACACTGGACACCCGGCGCGCCGCGGTGGAGCAGCTGACCACGGCGATCAGCGACTTCGCCTCCCGCACCGCCAATCACCCGATGCCCGAATCAGTGGGGCACGGCATCGCCGAAGCGGTACGCGTGGCCCGGTATCACCGCGAGGTCGCCGTGCTGGCCGAGCAGATCGCCGACCTCCGCCGCCACTCCACCGGCGAGGAGCGCCCGATCGTCAGCGAACAGCGTCGCGCCTGGCAGGAACAGGTCATCCGCGCGCTGGACCTGGCGAACCTCGAGAACGAGAACGGCGGGGGTCTCGCAGCGACCGAGGCCGTGGACACCGTGGAGACCGCCTACGCCGAACTGAAGGCGGCCCTCCTGCGCGAAGGCACCTTCGGCTCGCTGAGCATGACCGAGATGGAACGCCAACTCCGCATCATCAGTATGGCGCGACGCCTGGTCACCCAGGCCGACAAGGCCCGCCGCCACACCGAGGCTTTGGAGGACCAGATCCAGGGGCTGCGCAAGACGCTGGAACCGGAGAACGCATGATCGACGCCGAAGCGATGCAGGACGCCATCAGGACCCGCCGGGCCGAGCCCCTGATGTTCGACGGGCTGGAATACGCCCGGCTGCTGGAGCCGGTGAATCACTACCCACGCGGTTCTGTGGTGCTTCCGGATGGCTCGGTGGTCCCCGGCTACCCGGCCATCGGGCGCATTCAGTCGCTGGAGGCCGGGCTGCCGCGCCAGTTCGATCAGCCGTTCTGGGCGGAGGAGAAGATCGACGGCTTCAACGTGCGCATCCTGCGCTGGGAAGGCCGGGTCGTCGCCTTCAGCCGGGGCGGGTTTGTCTGTGCATTCAGTACTGACCGGGTGCCGGATTTCGTGGATCTGGCCGTGTTCGAGGCGGAACCCGATCTGGTGCTCTGTACGGAAATTGCCGGACCGGACACGCCCTATCTGGAGGGTTCCACCCCGCGCGTCGCCGACGATGTCGGCTTGTTCGTGTTCGACCTGATGCGGCTGGGCCAGCCCGGCTTCGTGCCACAGGAGGAAAAGTTTACGCTGCTGAAGCGCCATCATCTGCCCCCGGCACCGCTCCACGGACGGTTCACCCCCGAAGACACCGAGGCCCTGGGGCACCTGATCCGGCAACTGGATGCCGAGGGTGCCGAGGGCCTGGTACTGAAGACCGCGGATGGCGAGCACCGCGCCAAGTACGTGGCCGGGGGCTCCTGCATCAGCGACATCCGTGTGTGTTCCGAGCAGCTTCTGGACCTGCCGCCGGAGTACTTCACCAACCGCCTGACCCGCCTGGCCATCTTCCTCGCGGAACATCCGCCCGCGGAGCCCGCGGCCGTGGAACGCGAACTGGGCGCGGCCCTGCTGTCCGGGCTGGCGACCGCGGTGGACAAGAGCCGGCGCGAGGGCCGCGTCGGCCACACTTACCGCTGTCGCTTTCGCGAACGTGCCGGGGCCCAGCGGTTCATCGATCACATGCAGGCCACCGGGGGGCGCCATGTGCGCTTCCTGCCGGATACGCCGCGCCAGGAAGAAAACGGCTACTGGCTGCTGGAGTTCGAGCGCCTGTTCGACCGGATCACCGGTACCCTGGCCTCGGCCCTGGCCGGCGACCGGCAGTACGACTGAGCCCGACGGCCTTCAGGGCTCGCGCGAGCGGCCGCCTGACTCGGCCAGATTCTCCATCACCTGGCGCAGGTAATCGGCGGTGACCAGCTTGATGCCCATGCGGTTGCCCAGCTTGCGCATGCCCTCGTCGGCGCTGGCCAGCTCGGCGTCCAGTTCCATCGCCAGCAGCACGGCGTCGACGTCCTCGCGCGAATCCACCAGCCCCTTGCGCATCGCCTCGCGGAAACGCTCGCGCAGCTGGGTAATCAGCTCGGGCCTGAGCGATTCGGCCGCCCCCGCCTGGCGGGTGTGTTCCTCGGCGATGCGCAGACCGCGATCGATGCGGGTGCGCACCTCATCGATGAATTCATAGAGGATGTCGCTCGGAAGCGTCAGCGCAAACCGGCGCGGCGAACGCACCCAGACGACCGTCTCGAAATCGGCCGCCAGGGACTCGAGATCGCGCATGCCGCGAAACTCCTCGTACACCGACAGCGGCATATAGAATTCCGCGGGACAATGGCGTGCCAGGTTGAGGAAGGTCCGCAGGATATCCTCGGGGTCCTCGCCGAACTGCCCGGCCACATGCGGGTTGGTAAAGACACTGGTATCCAGCACGAATCGGCGCATTACGACCTCCTGTCGGCTTCCTTCATCATCGGCAGGGGCCGGCGGCCCGTCAACCAGCCGCTCCCGCACCGCCCGGGACGGCGCCTGTGGCATAATCGCCCCGTCATTTCCCAGTCGGACATGGATTGCCCTTGGCCACCCGAGCGGAAGTCGAAAAGTTCCTGGAACGCCTGCGCGAGGACCTCGAACGTCACCAGATCGAGATCCCGACCCTGCCCGATGTCTCCGTGCAGGCCCTGTTCATCACCCAGGACGAATCCAGTTCCATCGCCGATCTGGTCAATCTGATCTCGCGCGACACGGCCCTGGCCGCGCGCCTGGTGCGCCATGCCAACAGCCCGGCCTATCGCGGGCTGACCCGCTGCGCCACCATCCGCTCCGCCGTCACGCGCCTGGGCATGGAACGCGCGCGCCAGACGATCATCGCGCTGTCCATGAAGGAGGTCTTCCAGAGCGGCAACGAGGCAATCCGCGTGCGCATGGAGGAACTGTGGAACCACAGCCTGGAGGTGGCGATCATCAGCTACCTGCTGGCCCGCCGCCACCCGCACCTGGACCCGGACACCGCGCTGCTCGCCGGGCTGGTGCACGACATCGGCATGATCCCGATCCTGCGCCGTGCGGAGAAGACCCCCGAGATCTACGAAGACCCACGCGCGCTGCAGGCCGCGGCCGATGCCGCGCACGTCGCCATTGGCCGCGCGATGCTGAAGAACTGGAACTTCGAGCCGGAGATCATCCGCGCGGTGGCCGAACACGAGAACCTCAAGCGCGAGCCCGAGGAAGGCGAACCCGTCAACTACAGCGACATCTTGCAGGCCGCCAACATCGAGAGCCACAGCGCCACGCGCCATCGCCTGGCCTCCATCGACCGCGGCTCGGTCGCGGCGATCCGCCGCCTGGCCGCCAAACCCGGTACCACCCGGTTGAACTGGGAAGACGACGCGATCGGCCTGGAACACGTCAACCAGATGATCGAGTGAACCCCGCCCGGTGGGGGCGGTCTTCTCCTTACTTCCCCGGAAGGCCGTCCGCATGCCCGCCATTCTCCAGCTCGTCTATGCCTCGCGCGCCACGTTCCGCGAAAGTACGTCCTTTCAGGGGGTCGAACCCGAAGTCGGTCGCATCCTGATGCAGTCGCGCCGGAACAACCCGCGCAGCGGGGTTGTCGGCGCGCTCTACTACGGTGACGGGCACTTCTTCCAGTGTCTGGAGGGTGCCCCGGATGCCGTGCACGAAACCGTCGACCGGATCCGCCGTGATTCTCGCCACGAGGAGCTTCGGGTACTGCGCGAGCAGTCACTGGAGAGTCCGGGGTTCGGCGAGTGGTCGATGAAATATGTCCCGACAGCAATGGACGTCCGCCAACTGCTGCAACGCTTCGGCCAACGCCGGTTCGACCCGTTCGCCTTCGACAACGACCGCATCGACGCGATGCTGGACCTCCTGCACCTCGGTCGGGATACCACCCCTGCCGAACCCGAGCGATCAGCAGAAGCCAGCCCACAGGGCACCGCCCGCGGTACCAACCGTCTGTTCGTCGGCGCTGGACTGGTCGCACTCGCAATCCTGGTCAGCATGATCGGGGCTACCGCCTACCTCCTGCTGGCCGGCTAGCGAGACAACCCGAGACCGCATGCCGCCCACGGCGTGCGTTGCGTCGCCTGCTTCGATGGCACCCGGCGCCCGGGCCCCCCGCACCCCGCGGACACACCGCCACGGGCAGGCGCAGCTACATCGCGCATGGCCCCAAGGCTCGCCTCCGGCCTACCACACAACGGACCAGCCTCTTTCTACCGCGGAGTCGCATCAGCCATTTCCCTGATGCCTCACGTCCGGCGAGCCGCTGCCCCCTTCACGGTTTCGACACGCGCCAATCACAAGTACCGCCCCATCCGTGTGCCAGCGAACAGACCGCGTCCCCTCCCGAGCTTAGTTTGGACCTTCATCCTGAATCCGCTGCAACGTGGCGATTCAGTCCCATCCCGGCAATGCCGCCAGGAAGGACAGGTTTTGATGAAGCCGCTAAAACGGACATTTTTCCAAACCGGGATATCCGTTTCGAAGGAGATTCACATGAACAAGCTACATTCATTTGCCTTTTACGCATTGGTCACCCCGGCCATCACACTCGGCGCGGGTTCGGTGCTGGCCCAACAATACGATGAGCAGGACGCTGATCGCGACGAACAGAGTACTCAGCGTGACCAGGGTGCTACGCAATCTACGGACAAGGACCAGCGCGCCGGACAGTCTGGCTCTGAACAGGCGGAAGAACAGCGCTCCACACGCGGGGAGGCCCGCGAAGAGGCGCGGATGCAAAGTCGCGGGTATATGGACTCTGCGCCGGCCAACGGCATGCACGCGAGCGAGTTGATCGGGATGGATGTCGAGACCACCGGCGACGAGGAACTCGGCGCGATCGAGGATCTGATTCTTGATCAGAACGGCCAGGTCGTGGCTATTGTGGTTGGCGTTGGTGGGTTCCTGGGCATGGGCGAGAAAGACGTCGCCATTGGCTGGGGGCACGTCACGACTTCCGGCACTGCGGATGATCGGGACCTGCGCGTCGACGTAACCCGTGAAGATCTGCGCTCTGCGCCGAAGTTCGAACGCCGCGAATGACACCCAGCACGACCCGCATGTAGTGGAATGACTAGAAGGCAGGGGCGAAAGCCCCTGCCTTTCTTGTGCCACCCGCGGACCCATGTTCACCCGATCCCACCAACCGGCGTCGCCCGCTGCCTGGATTGTCCGGTTCTGTCGGCTGCGTGGCGCACCCCTGCGGCGTCGACCCCGGTTCCATCTCCTCGATGCCAGCGACGCCTGACCGCCAGGGAGCGCTGATCAATCTTTCCTTCGCCCCCGTCAGCCGCCGGCTTGCCGTGCCCCCACAAAGCCGAAAACACGGCCCGCTCGGCGCACCTCATCGATCTCAGCCGGCGGTGACAGCCCATACCCCTCGCGGGCTAGCGCAACCCGTCCATGCCTCCCGGCGACGGCTGCCACCGCCACGTTTGCTGACCCTTGCCCGGCTTCCCCATATGTGGTGCAGCGCACAGACGCGATACAGGGCTTGCACTAGCGTTGAAGCGTCACTCTGCCTCTACCTGGAATCCATGGAAGGGGCAGGGCCCGAACGGTTCTACCAGCTGGAGATGATTTTATGAACAAGGATCAAGCCAAAGGTCATGGAAAAGAGGCGAAGGGAAAGGTAGAGGAGCTTGCCGGCAAGGCAACCGGCGACAAGAGCACCGAGTACAAGGGCAAAGCCGAGAAGCATGCCGGCAAGGCTCAGGCCAAGTATGGAGACATCAAGAGCGACGCCAAGAAGAAAACGAAATGACCCGTACCGCCGCTTTCCCGAGACCCGCCCAAGGAGCTTCCGAAAATCCATTTGTCAAGCCCTCGCTGTTGAGCGCAAGGACGATCACCGGCGACGAAGTCTGCAACATGCGAGAGGAAACGCTAGGCGACATTCTCGACGTGATGCTGGAGACGAGCGAGGGGAAAATTCGTTACGTGGTCCTGACATCCGGCGGCTTTTTGGGCATGGGTGATCGCTTATTCGCTATCGCTCGGACGGCCTTGAAGTACGACAGCGAACACCAGTGAGCGATGCCTGACGTCGAACTCGGCCGGTTAGAGAAAGCACCCGGGCTCGCCAGTAGTGAATGGACGGATATGGCCGCGACTTTACGTGGTATTCACCCGTCGACCATCGCAATGCGCGAGGTTCACGCTGAAGAGTGAGTGTGGTCGATCCCGAACAGATCCGGCAGGGCGGATTCACCGTCCCGACGAACCGCTGAAGCGCATGACATCGCGTCGAGCGCCCCGCACTGCAATCCAGCCCCATTCACTTGCTCTGAATATCGAAAACCGTATCGACCAATCCATTGGAGATACCGAAAATGGCAACGAGTGACAGTCTGGCGCTTGGCAAGATCCTCGCCGTGGTCCTGATTGTTGTGGGCCTGATCCTGCTTTTCTTTGCCTATCGTTCATCCCAAAGCCTGGGCGATCAGGTGACGGAGGCGGTTACCGGCAACTTCACTGATTCCACCATCTGGTTTCTGATGCTTGGCGCGGCTTCCACAGTGGCTGGTGTTGGACTGCTTTTCTTCGGCAAGTCAGCGAACACCTGACGCAGGAATGCGCGATGCCCCACGACACGGAGGAATCCCTGGGTGGCGGGGCAAGGACTACGGGTCAGGACCGGGTCTCGGTACGTCCGGACAAGGAGCTGTTCAAGGCGGCTGAACTTCGCTTGTTTCGCTACACGGCGGTCCTGTTCAGCCTGGTGACTCTCGCCGCCCTGATCGTCGTCATCGCATGGTCATTCGGCTGGATACTGAATACGTTCTACAACCTCCTCCTGTCGCTCTCCATCGCGGGCATCCTGGCGTTGGTGCTTTATCCTGTCGTCAATTTTCTCGAGAACCGGCTTCGTTTCCCCCGATGGCTGGCCATCATGCTGTTGATGGCGATCTTCTTCCTTGGGGTCGGCGGCCTGCTGTTCTTGGTTGTCCCCACCCTGACCGCCCAGATCATCCGGTTGATGACGGTTTTGCCCGAGACACTGGCGCGCTGGGAGGATGACTTTTCCTTTTATTTCCCGGAAATCAGCTCCATGATTTCGGACCGCATGGAAGGTGGCAGTGGGGAGAATTCCGAGTCTTCTGGAGACGGCGCTGGCACGGCCGTCATGTCCTATTTAGGGGTGTTCGGGGCCGTCAGCTTTGTGCCTCTGTTTCTCTTCTTCGCCCTGCTCTCCGGTGACGTGCTCCGGGGAACGGCGTCCGAACTGTTATCCGTCTTCCACTATCGCACTCGGCAGAAAGTGTTGTATTTCATGGATGTGTTCGTGGG
>NZ_JAWLFK010000110.1:0-2510 GCF_041685615.1 Thioalkalivibrio sp. | reverse complement strand
AGCCTGCTTGCAGGCGAAGCCCCTGCCCACGCCCGCCGCCGGCAAGGCCGCCACAGGAAGACACGAAGGCCGGAAGGAAACGAATGGGTTTAGCCTCATGCGCCTGGCCGCCCGAGATCCGGGCCGCCGGGCTCACCGCGCCTGGTTCACTCGCAAAAGCGACCCGAGCGCGTGCGCATACGTTAATCAGTCTTTCTCTGGACCAATTGAATGGGACCCGGGTAACGACCCACCTGGGCGTCGCTGGTCAGAAGCGTGTACCCCTCCGTTTCTGCCTGGGCGACCAGAATGCGGTCGAATGGATCCTTGTGAATATCGGGCAAATGGCTGACCGCCAGTGTGTGCTGACCCGTGATCGCCAGCTCCTCGTACCCGTGCTCCAGTAGCTCGCGACGAAGGACATGGGGCTCGACAACGAAATCGCTGCGTCCCAGCCCGTGCTTGATCACGATTTCCCACAAGCTCGCTGCACTGAACGCAATCGCGTTACCCGGGTCCTGGATCAGATCGCGAGCGCGGGCGGGCAGTTTTGGGGAATCGGCCGCTGCCCAGAGCAGCAGGTGGGTATCAAGAAGCAGATGCATTCGGCTCGTCACCCTGGAACAGCGCTGCGATCGCCTCCTCGCCCATCCGATCCAGATCGTCCGGAATCTCAAGCTGCCCCTTGAGGAAACCAATCCGGTCCGAAGCGGATTCCGCCGACGCCTCGATACGCGACAAACGCGCAATGGGCTTGCCCGCCCGGGCGATCACGACCGGCTCGCCCCGACTGACCTTCTCCAGTAGCCGGGAGAAGTGCGTCTTTGCTTCATGGATGTTGACCGTCTCGCTCATAATGCCCCACCAGAGTTAGTCCGATCGTTCAGACTAACCCATCAGGAGCGCACTCGCCATTCCTTGCCTCGCACATCCAAGGGCACGACCGAAGGTACGGCGAATCGCCCAGCACCGTAGGATGCGATGAGCGCAGCGAATCGCATCATGGGGCGGTCGGTGTCCCGTGAACGGTACGGTTCGCGAAGCTCAACGCACCCTACGGCGGGCTAGGGGAAGTCACGAAGCCACCCGCGCAGGCCGCCGCTGCGGCGGATCTGGCGCTGGCTCGCGGCGGCCAGGGTACCGGCGCGCGGCTCCAGCAGGCTGAACCAGCGGCTGGCGCGGGTAATGGCCGTGTAGGCCAGCTCGCGGGTCAGGATCGGGCTGTCCACCTCCGGCAGCACCAGGGCGACGTGCTCGAACTCCGAACCCTGCGCCTTGTGCACGGTCAGGGCGAAGGCCGTCTCGACCGCCTCCAGGCGATTGGGCAGCACCCAGCGCACCCGGTCGTCCCCGGCGAGGAAGGCGACGCGCAGCACCGGCGGCTCCCCGTCCTCGTGAACATCCGCCCCCGCCTCGGGCTCGCCCCGCGCCAGCCAGGCCGGGACGGCCAGCGCGATGCCGATATCGCCGTTGATCAGCCCCAGCGCATCGTCATTGCGGGTGACGATCACCGGCCGCCCCTCGAACCAGGGCCCATGCCCTTCGGACCCGCCGCTGCGGCCGGCATCCGCCTCCAGCAGCCCGCGCGCCTGTAACGCCGCGGCGATGCGTCGGTTGAGCGTCTCCAGCCCCCAGGGGCCACGGCGCACCGCGCACAGGAGCTGGAAGCGCCCGTGGGCCGCCAGTACGTCACGCGCCCAGTCCTCCCAGGCCGCGCGCGGCACCGCCGGGGCCGGGCGGGCGGCACGCAGACCCTGCAGATACCCGGAATAGCCAACCGCTTCATCCTCCGGCGTATCCGTGCGCCCGTCCACCGCGAGTTTCACCAGCGCCGGGTCCTCGGAACCGGCGAGCACGCTCTGCAGGACGGCGTCGTCCCCGCCCGCCCCACTCGACGCCTCGCCCGCGTTCACGGCGGCCGCCAGCCGCCCGATCCCGCTGTCCGCGCCGAAGCGATGGCTCTCGCGCAGCATCACGATGTGCTGGTCCAGCGCCTGGCCATTGGCATCCTGCATGGCCTGCGGCACGGTCATCCCGGTCACGGCCTCCAGCCACTGCGCGGTCGACGGCGTGTAGTGCCCGCCCGCGGCGCGATGGCACAGCTCGCCCAGCACCGCGCCGGCCTCCACCGACGCCAGCTGGTCGCGATCGCCCAGCAGGATCAGGCGCGCCGTGCGCGGTACAGCCTCGATCAGGCTGGCCATCAGCTCCAGGTCGATCATCGAGGCCTCGTCCACCACCAGCACATCCACCGCCAGCGGATTGCGCGCCCCGTGGCGGAAGTGCCGGGTATCCGGCCGCGCGCCCAGCAGGCGGTGTACCGTCACCACCTCCGCCGGCAGGTTTCGCCGCAGCGCATCACCATCCGGAAGCGTCTCCAGCCCCAGGCGGTCCAGCGCCCCACTGACCGAGGCATTCAGGCGTGCCGCCGCCTTGCCGGTGGGCGCGGCCAGGCGAATCCGCAGCGGGTCTTCCGGCCCCTGCAGGCCCTGCAGCAGCGCGAGCAGCCGCAGCACGGTGGTGGTCTTGCC
>NZ_JAWLFK010000109.1:0-2533 GCF_041685615.1 Thioalkalivibrio sp. | reverse complement strand
ACCCAGCGCATGAAGAACCAGCCGGCCTCGGCATCGGTGTGCTGGGCCGCCTCGGTGATCCAGCCATCGGTGTTGGCGATCGCGTTGGCAATGCGCGCGACAATCCCGTGCTGATCAGGGCAGCGAATGCTCAGCCGAAACCGGGGTCGATCATCCATCGGGTCTGGTGTCCTGGGTCAGGTCAAGGGCGGTTAACAGGAAGATGGGAAGGCCGGAAGGTTTTTGGGGTGAGGGCCCTGGTTTGGGGCTTGGGGTATGCCCCGAACCTTTGTCATGTCCTGGGCGCCATCACCCAATCCCTTCTTCCAGTCTTCGCGTCTTCCTGTAGACCGTCCTTTCAGGCGGATTCGCGGCGCAGGCCGGAGGGGATGGAGAAGGTGATGGTCTCCTCGCGCCCGGACAGTTCGGATACGGTGTCGACGCCGTGCTCGCGCAGGAAGTCGAGCACCTCGTTGACCAGGACCTCCGGGGCCGAGGCGCCGGCGGTGACGCCGATGCGGGTTTTGCCCTCGAGCCAGGCCGGGTCGATGTCGGCGGCGCCATCCACCAGGTAGGAGTCCACGCCCATGCGGGCGCCGATCTCGCTCAGGCGGTTGGAGTTCGAGCTGTTTTTCGAGCCGACCACCAGCAGCAGATCGCATTGCTTCGCCAGGTCCTTCACCGCGTCCTGACGGTTCTGGGTGGCGTAGCAGATGTCCATCTTGCGCGGGCCTTCGATCTTCGGGAAGCGAGCGGTGAGGGCGTCGATAATCCCGGCGGTGTCGTCCATCGACAGCGTGGTCTGGGACACGAAGGCCAGGCGGTCGGGATTCGCCACCCCCAGGTTCTCGACGTCCGCGACGGTCTCGACCAGCATCATATGGCCCCCCTGGGAGTCGTCGAACTGCCCCATGGTGCCCTCGACTTCCGGGTGCCCGGCGTGGCCGATCAGCACCACCTCGCGGCCCTCGCGGGCATAGCGTGCCACCTCCAGGTGCACCTTGGTGACCAGCGGACAGGTCGCGTCGAATACCGTCAGGCCACGCTGCTCGGCCTCCTGCTGCACGCGCTTCGGTACGCCGTGGGCGGAGAAAATCACCACCTGCCCGTCGGGGACCTCCTCGAGTTCCTCGACGAACTTGACCCCGGCCGCTTCCAGTCGCCCGACCACATGGCGGTTGTGCACGACCTCGTGGCGCACATACAGCGGCGCGCCGTAGATCTCCAGGGCGCGCTCGACGATCTCGATGGCGCGTTCCACTCCGGCACAGAAACCGCGCGGATTCGCGAGCTGGGCCTGCATGATCATGGTGTTCTCCTGCGGTGGCGACCTACTGGGGTTCCCGTACGGATACCACATCCACCTCGAAGGTGAAGTGTTGCCCCGCCAGCGGGTGGTTGAAATCGACCGTCACGGTGTCGTCCTCCACCGCCTCGATGCGTCCCGGCACGGCATCCCCGGAGGGGCTGTTGAACTCGTAGATGTAGTCGACTTCCAGCGGCAGGTCATCCGGGAACTGCGAGCGCGGCATCTGTTGCACTGCCGCCTGATCCCGGAACGGGAACATGACGCCGGCCTCGATCGCAAATTCCCGGTGGTCACCGGCCTCCAGTCCGACCAGAAGATCTTCCAGCCCGGGCAGGATCTCGCCGGAGCCGATCTCCAGGGTGATGGGTTCCTCGCCCGTCCCGTCCACGACAAAGCCGTTGTCCAGGATCAGGCGGTAGTGCATCTCGATGTGCGCGCCCTTGGTGGCCGTGGTCATGTGTGCTCCCGTGTTCAGTGCTTGTCTTCGGAGTGGCTGCGATCACCCTCGATGAAGGTGGCCACGATCAGCGCGGCCGCCCCCACCACGATGGCCATGTCCGCCACGTTGAAGGCCGGCCAGTGATAGCCGGCCCAGTGAAAGTCGAGAAAATCCACCACCGCGCCGTAGCGCACGCGGTCGATCAGGTTGCCGATGGCCCCGCCCAGGACCAGGCCCAGGGCCGTCACGGACCACCAGGCCTGGCGCGGCAGGCGGGCCAGCCAGCCGACGATCAGCAGTCCGATGACCACGGCAATGCCGGTCAGGATCCAGCGGCCCCAGTCCCCGGCCCCGGCCAGGAAGCTGAAGGCCGCGCCGGGGTTGTACACCAGCGACAGGTTGAAAAACCTTGTTACCTCCATCGGCGCGAACTGCGTCAGGGCATACTCCGCCCATATCTTGGTGACCTGGTCCGTGGCCACGATGGCCACCGCGATCAGCAGCCCGGGGCCGAGACCGGAACCGTGCAGCCGCATCAGGCGAGACGCCGGGTCTCGCCCGGGCCTTCCACGTTGCTGACACAGCGGCCACACAGTTCCGGGTGCTGCGCGTGCTCGCCGACATCCGGGCGCCGGTGCCAGCAGCGTACGCACTTGGGCTGCTCGCTCTTGTGCACCACGACGCCCAGCGCGGTGCCGTCGTTCAGCTCGGCGCCATGCGCGCCTTCCGGGGTGGCGCCCATGGCCAGGCGGGCCTCGGAGGTGATCAGCACAAAGCGCAGTTCGTCGCCAAGGCGTTCCAGCAGG
>NZ_JAWLFK010000021.1:11882-39338 GCF_041685615.1 Thioalkalivibrio sp. | reverse complement strand
GCCAGTTGGGCCTGGAACTGACAACCAAATCCGCTTGAGAAGAGCCCAATTAAAAACAATAAAACAATGACTTAAAAACTGTTTCATGGGAGCACACGAGGGGGTGAGACGAGCAAGAGCGCTTGGTGGCAGGAAAGGGCCTAGCTCCTGGCGTGCTTCAGCGCCAGCGCGCGGGCGTAGACGCGATTGCGCGGCAGATCCGTGGCGTCGGACAACAGACGCGCGGCGCGTTTGAGGGGGAATTCCTGCAGCAAGGCCGCCAGCAGGCGCTCGTGTTCGGCCGACAGCGGCTCGTCGGCCTCGCCACCCGTGTCCGGGGCCGGCGCGGGGCCCAGGATCAGGACGAATTCGCCCCGCGTCCGGTTGCGGTCGGCATCCAGCCAGGCGGGCAGCCCCCCAGCGCCGCCGCGATAGTGCTCCTCGAACTGCTTGGTCAACTCGCGCGCCAGGAACACTTCGCGCTCCGGCGCGAGCCCGGCGAGGTCCTCGGCGGCAGCGCGGATGCGATGCGATGACTCGAACACGATCGTGGTGAGCGGCTGCGCCAGCAGCGTCTCGAGGTGCCGCAGGCGGGCGCCGGCGGCGTGCGGCAGGAACCCCTCGAAACAGAAGCGATTGGACGGCATGCCCGCCACCGCCAGCGCGGCCAACAGGGCACTGGGACCGGGGGTCGCACGCACGGCCACGCCCGCCTCCTGCGCGGACCGCACCAGCCGGAATCCGGGATCAGACACCAGCGGCGTCCCGGCATCCGAGATCAGGGCCACGGATTCCCCTGTCTGCAACGCCTCCAGCAGCGTTGGGACCCGCTCGGCCTCGTTGTGCTCGTGCAGGCTGACCAGCGGCGTCCGCACGCCCAGATGGGCCAGCAGCCCGGCACTGTGTCGCGTATCCTCTGCGGCAATGCGCTGGACCTGGTCCAGGACTTCGGCGGCACGCGGACTCATGTCGCCAAGATTGCCGATCGGGGTGGCGACCACCCACAACGTGCCCCAGTTCGTTGACACGGCCTGATGCGCTTTCAATACTGACCCCTTAATCTGCCGACGAATCGCTATCGTGACCCGAATCCCCAATTGCGCCGGGCATGCCCGGCCCTTGCCCCGCCTTGCCCTGTTGCTGCTGGCCGCGGTCATCGTGGCGGGCTGCGCCACCCCGCGCCCGGACCCGGAACCCACCCCGGATCCCGAGGCACGCCCGGAGCTCGCCGAGCTCCCGCCGGAGGTGCGCGCCAGCCTCCTGCTGAGCGAGGCCCGTTCACGTCCTGATCCCGACCGGGTGCGCAGCGCCATCGAAGCCGTGCTGGCACTGGATCGGGCGACCTCCGATCAGCTGGACCAGGCCGAAAGCCTGTGGGCCGAGCTCCCCGAAGCAGAGCGCGACACCCAGGAGGCCCGCCTGCTGGGCGCACGCCTCGCGGCGGCCCAGCGTGACTGGACCCTGGCCCGGGAACGCCTCGGCGCGGATGATCCGGACGACCCCACTCGGTCTCCCGAGGTCTACCGTCAGGGGCTATCCCTGCATGCCCGCCTGCTGGAACAGGAGGGGCAATGGTATCAGGCCCTGGATACCCGACTGCGCCTGGACGGACTCCTGGTCATGGAGCCGGACCTTCATGGCGAGAACCAGGAGCGCATCTGGGGCCTCCTTGCGGCGCTGCGCCCCGCCCAGCGCGAACGCGTGGTCGGCAACCATCCGCCGGATGGCGATGCCTGGGTGAGCCTGTTCCGTCTGCTGCGCGCCGCCGACACCCAGGACGAGGCGCGCCAGGCGGCCGGCCAGTGGCGCGAACGTCATCCGTCGCATCCGGCCAACAGCCTGCTACCGGACCTGCTCGAGAGCCACCCTCTAGCGACCGGCAGGCCGGGCGACACCCTCGTGCTGCTGCCGCTGTCCGGCGAACTGGCCGAACTGGGAAACGCAATCCTGGACGGCATCACCCGTGCCTTTTACGCGGAGGGCACGGGCAATGGACGGCTCATCGTGCGTGATACGCGCGGCGAACCGGATGCCGCCGCCGCCCTGTACCGCCGGGGCGTGGAGTCGGGCGTCGCAGGGATCATCGGTCCGCTGCGCCGCGAATCGGTGCACCAGGTCGCGCAGAGCGACGAGACCGTACCGTCGATCCTGCTGAACCGTACCGAAACCGTCGCCAACAGTGCGCAAACGACGCTCGCCCTGAACCCCGAAGAGGATGCGCGAGCCGTAGCGGATCGCGCGGCGCGCGCAGGCTGGAACCACCCACTCGTCCTGCTGCCGGAGGGGAATTTTGGCGACCGCGTCGCAACGGCATACCGGGCGGCACTGGCCGAAGTGGACCACCGCCCGCGGGACGTGATCCGCGTCCAGCCCACCGCGGGCGAACTGAACGCCACCATCGGCAACGCGCTCGGCATCCCGCAAAGCGAGTCCCGCATCCGCGACGTCGCGCGTCGCACGGGTCTGAAACTCGAGGGCGACCCGCAGGTGCGCGCGGACGTGGACCATCTGTTCATTGCCGGAACGGCATCGCAGGTGCGGCGCATCGTGCCGCATATCCACTTTCACCAAGCCAGCCATCTCCCGATGATGGCCACGGCGCATGTGTACGCCGGGCGGGCGGATGCCGGCCGCGACGCCGACCTGAACGGGATCGTGTTCCCCGACGCCCCGAGGGTATTCGATCAGGTGCGCCTGCTGAGGGACCAGGCCGGGACGAGCGACGAGCCTCTCCCCCGCTTTGTCGCCCTGGGCATGGATGCCATGCGGCTGAGCCTGCACCAGGAGGCCATTCGCGACGCGCCTCACCACCAGCTGACCGGGGGAGCCGGGGCCTGGAGCCTCAACCCGTTCAGCCACGAGTGGATCCGGGAACCCGCCTGGGCCCGCTTCGAGCAAGGCGAGCCCAGGCGGATCGATCTCCCGGCCGGAGAGTCCTGATGTTTCGCCCGGGTGCCTCGGGGCAGGCAGCCGAGGACCGGGCTGCGGCATACCTCGAGACCCGCGGCTTGCAGATCCGCGCCCGTAACGTGCGCCGCCCCTACGGCGAACTCGACCTGGTCGCCCTGGAAGGCGAGACCCTCGTGCTGGTCGAGGTCCGCAAGCGCAGCCATCCAGGGTTCGGAGGGGGCGCGGAAAGCATCGATCGCCGAAAACGGGCCCGCCTGCTGCGCGTGGCCGAGGCCTATCTGCAGGAAAGCGCCTGGCACGGCCCGGTCCGCTTCGATGTCATGACCCTGGACGGCCAGGACCGAATTGAGTGGCTACAGGATGCCATCCAGGCGTCCATCGACTGAGCACCTGCCCATGACCCCCCTGGCCCGAGAACTGGAACAACTTCTGGAACCCGGGGACCGGCTGCTCGATCCTGCCGACTGCTGGACCTACGGCGCGGACAACTCGAAGCTGCACGCAGTCCCGGATGGCGTCGCCTTCCCGCGCGACGCCGACACGGTGCGCGAACTGGTCCGTCTGTGCCGGCGCCTGGGGGTGGCCCTGACCAGTCGGGGCCGCGGCACGGGGACGACGGGCGCGGCGGTGCCGGACCACGGCGGCCTGGTGGTGTCCTTCGAACACATGAACCGGATCCTCGAGGTAGATCCGGAGAATCGCTGGTTGATCGCCGAACCCGGAGCGACTAACGGCGAGATCCAGGAGGCCGCCGCTGCCCACGGGTTCTTCTGGCCACCCGACCCGACCAGCAGCGCCTATTGCACTCTGGGCGGCAACCTGGCATACAACTCCGCCGGCCCCCACGCAGTGAAGTACGGGACGCCGCGGGACAACACGCTGGGCCTGGCCGCCGTGGCCGGGACCGGCGAGGCCTTCCGTACGGGCGTCCACACCACCAAGGGTGTCGTGGGCTACGACCTGACCCGGCTGTTGATCGGCTCCGAGGGCACGCTTGCCGTGACCACCGAAGCCACGCTGCGCCTTACGCCGCGGCCCGAGGCCACCCGCCTGATCCAGGCCGTGTACCGCGACGTCGGGGATGCGGCCCGCGCCGTTTCGCGTCTCATGGCGCGCGCGGAGATCCCGTCGGCGCTGGAGTTCATGGACCACTCGGCGATCGCGATGATCCGCAACTATGCCCCGGACTGCCCCCTGCCCGCGGAGGCGGGGGCCATCCTGATGATCGAGACTGACGGCACCGAGGCCGGGATCGACGCCACAACCGACGGCATTCGCCGTGCGTCCGAGGGCGATGGCTGCCTGGAGACCCGCAGTGCCGACACGCCCGAGGCGGCACAGGCGCTCTGGGCGGTCCGCAAGGCCCTGTCGCCGGCCCTGCGCACCGTGGCCCCCAAGAAGATCAACGAGGACGTGGTCGTCCCGGTTTCTCGCATCCCGGACCTGATTGCCGGCCTGGACCGCCTGGCCACCGAACACGCTGTCAAGATCGTGAACTTCGGGCACGCCGGAAATGGCAATATCCACGTCAACCTGCTGGTGAACCCCGATGACCCTGGCGAACTAGCCGCGGCCGAGCGCTGCCTGGACGGGGTCTTCACGCTGGTTCTCGCTCTCGGCGGGACGTTGTCCGGGGAGCACGGGATCGGACTGGTCAAACGGGCCTATGTGCCCCGCGAGCTGGATCCGGTCGCGCTCGGGCTGATGACGGGCATCAAGCGCGAGTTCGACCCCGACTACATTCTCAATCCGGGCAAGTCACCCGGACCCGCGTAGGAATAGAGGCCAAAACAAAAAAGGCCCCTTGCGGGGCCCTACTTCACGACCTTCAGGGCCGGTCCCTTGCGCTTCGAAGCCGGGGCACCCCCCCCGCTACCACCATCGTCCGGGCCGTCCGGCGGCGTGCCGGGACCGTCGTCCTCGGGGCCCGGACCAGGCTCGCTGCCGAACATCATCCCCTGGCCGTTCTCGCGCGCGTAAACTGCGAGCACGGCCTCCATGGGCACGAAGACGTCCATCGGGTTGCCGGCGAAGCGCGCCGAGAAAGCCACCGCCTCGTCGCCAATATTCAGCGCCTGTACCGCAGATGGCCCGACATTGAGGGTGATCTTCCCCTGATCCACGAACGCGTCGGGAACGACCACGCCTTCGACTGTAGCGTCCACCAGGATATGCGGCGTAAAGCCGTTATCCGTGACCCACTCCCACAATGCGCGGAGCAGATAAGGGCGGGACGAAGTCACAGCCGCAGCTCGCGCTCGGCCTCGGTCAGACTCACCTGGAACGACTCGCGCTTGCAGACCCGATCGGCGTATTCCTGGATCGCCTGCGGCAGCGACGACAGGTCGATACCCACCGCGGGCAGCCGCCACATCACCGGCGCGATCGCGCAATCGACGATGGAGAACTCGTCGCTCAGGAAGTACGGCTTGAGTTCGAAGATCTCGGCCGAACTGACCAGGCTTTCGCGCAGGATCTTGCGCGCCTTGGTCAGCCCCGAACCGGACGCCTTGTACACGGCATCCAGCCCCTCGTACCAGTCGCGCTCCACGCGATAAAGCGCCAACCGCGCGGCCGCGCGCGAGACCGGATCGACCGGCATCAACGGCGGATGCGGGAACCGCTCGTCCAGGTATTCGGTAATGACATGGGTGCCATACAGCGCCAGGTCGCGATCCACCAGAGTCGGGACCTCGTTGTACGGATTCAGATCCGAGAGATCCTCGGGCAGTTCGTCCGGCCCAAGGTTGACGACATCCACCGCGATGTCCTTCTCCGCGAGGATGATACGCACGCGGTGACAGCGAACGCAGTCGTGAGCAGAAAAGAGGGTCATAACGGAACGACGGTTGGCGACCAGCGCCATGGCTTTCTCCCTACCCCGGCCTGATGGTTTCCCGTGCCGGGCAGACGGTCAATAACACCGGCACGCGTTCTTCCCTGATCAACGCGCCGGCGACGGTTCAGGCCGCCTAGTGTACGTCTTTCCAGTACTCCTTTTTCAAGAAGTAGGCCAGGATCGTGAAGATCCCGAGGAAAATCAGTACGTAAAGGCCAATCCGCTGACGGTCCAGCTGCATCGGCTCGCCCATGTAGGAGAGGTAGGTGACGATGTCGCGCACGGCACGGTCGTACTCGCTCTGCGTCATCTGTCCGGAGCGCACCAGTTCGAGACGTTCCTCACCATCCTCGTCGACCTTTTCCTGCCAGCCCTGCAACTCCCACAACACGTGGGGCATACCGACATTCTCGAACACCTCGTTGTTCGCGCCCATCGGACGCGACTCGTCGATGTAGAAGCTCTTCAGGAAGGTGTAGACCCAGTCCTCGCCATTGATCCGCGTGGTCATGGTCAGGTCGGGCGGGACTACGCCGAAGGCCTCTTCGCCGTAATCGTCGGTCATGGCGTTCTCCATCAGGGAGCCGACACCGACCGGCTCGCCCTCCTCATCGGTCATGAAGATGAAGTTCTCTTCCATGTGCTGCTCGGTCAACCCGATGTCCCGCGCCACACCGTTGTAGCGCATGTATTTGGTGGAGTGGCAGCCCATGCAGTAGTTCATGAACAGGTTGGCGCCGCGCTGCAGCGAGGCCTCGTTGCTCACGTCGATGTTGGCCTCTTCCAGATCGCCGTCGTACCCGGCCGCGAATGCAGCCGGGACGGTGAACAGGGCCGCAGCGGCCAGGAGCGTAGTTGCAATCAGCGTTTTCATTACGAAGTCACCCTTTCCGGAACGGCACGGTCACGGCCCAGGCCACGCGCGAAGGCGGGGGCCACCATGGTCACGAAGAGATACACGGTTGGAATCAGCCAGGACCACATGATCAGGCTCGCCTCACTCGGGTCGAAGCGCACGATGTCGTAGAACGTGTAGATCCCGACCACCACGACAAACGCGATCAGACTGAAAGGCGCGGACCGTTCCTTGCTGAGGAACCAAAGCATGAAGAAGAACGCGAAGTACACCGTGGCGAAGCGCAGGCTCATCTCGCCGACCTCGGTGGTGGCCTGCTGCAGGCCCAGCCAGCCGAGTATCACGAACGCCACCACGAATACCGCGAGGTTAAACTTCGCCGCGAACGAACGGTAGCGCATCGACAGGACCGGGTTGCGATCCAGCCAGGGGATGAAGAACAGCATCACCACGGCACCGCCCATGGCCAGCACGCCGAGGAACGGGTCCGGCACCGAGCGCAGCACGGAGTACATGGAGGTGAAATACCACACCGGCGGAATCAGGTCCGGAGTCACCAGCGGATCGGACGGGATCATGTTGTCCGGCTTCAGGAATTTCCCGCCACCTTCCGGGAAGAAGAACATGATCGCGGCGAACACCATCAGGAACACGCCGACGCCGACCAGATCCTTCACGGAATAGTACGGGTGGAACGGAATGCCATCCTTCGGGATGCCGTTTTCGTCCTTGTTCTTCTTGATGTTAATGCCATCCGGGTTGTTGGACCCCACTTCGTGCAGCGCGATGATGTGCGCGGCCACCAGCATGATCAGCACCAGCGGCAGGGCAATCACGTGCAGCGCGAAGAAGCGGTTCAGCGTGGCATCGGAGAGCAGGAAGTCACCGCGGATCCATGTCACAAGGTCCGGCCCGATGTACGGGATGGTCTGGAACAGGTTCACGATCACCTGCGCGCCCCAGTAGGACATCTGGCCCCACGGCAGCAGGTAGCCGGCGAAGGCCTCGGCCATCAGCACCAGGTAGATCAGCACGCCGAAGATCCAGATCAGCTCCCGCGGCTTCTTGTAGGAGCCGTACAGCAGCGCCCGGAACATGTGCAGGTAGACGACCACGAAGAACATCGAGGCGCCGGTGGAGTGCATGTAGCGGATCAGCCAGCCCCACTCCACGTCACGCATGATGTACTCGACCGACGCGAATGCGAGTTCGGCATCGGGCTTGTAGAACATGGTCAGGAAGATGCCGGAGACGATCTGGATCACCAGTACCAGCAGGGCCAGGGAGCCAAAGAAGTACCAGAAGTTGAAGTTCTTCGGTGCGTAATACTGCGCCAGATGTTCGTTCCACATCTGGGAGAGCGGGAAGCGGGCGTCCACCCAGCCCAGCACACCGCCCTGGATCTTGGTATCAGGATTGCTGGCCATTAGATCGCCTCCCCGTCTTCGTCTTCACCAATGACAAGCATGGTGTCCGTCCGGAACATGTGCCGCGGGACCACCAGGTTCGTGGCCGCCGGCATGTTGCGGTAGACGCGACCGGCGATGTCAAAGCGCGAGCCGTGGCAGCCGCACAGCCAGCCACCCTGCCAGTCGGAACCCATCTCGGGGTCGCCGATCTCCGGGCGGTACGTCGGCGAGCAGCCCAGATGGGTGCAGATGCCGACCACGACCAGGATCTCCGGATCGCGCGAACGGTGCTCGTTCTGCGCGTATTCCGGCTGCTGGGTCTCCTCCTCGGATTCCGGATCACGCAGGCGATCGGTCACCTCGGACAAACCGGCGATCATCTCGTCGGTGCGCCGCACAACCCAGATGGGCTGACCGCGCCATTCGACGCTGACACGCTGACCCGGCTCGACGGCGGACACGTCGAATTCGACAGGGGCCCCGGCTGCCTGAGCGCGCGCGCTGGGCTGCAAGGACGCCAGGAACGGGGCCGCGACTGCGGCGACCCCGGCTCCGCCTACGACGGATGTCGCGGCGACGAGGAACCGGCGACGGCCTCGGTTTACGCCTTGGTTTGCCATGTTTGTCTCTCCAAACAACGTGTTGAAATCGTGTTCCCGCGACCGCACAGCGATGGCGCAGCCTGGGCGCGAGGGGCCAGGGCCACACGCGCAAATGCCCATCTGGGCGGGCTGTAAAATCCGATAGAATTCCCGAACACGCTAATAAGGTCAAGTAGATTGCTGCCTTAAGACCGAGCCTTGCACTCGGTCACACCACACGCACAACCCTTTAACCTTCTGATTATTGGAGGCTTGCGCCGAGCACGCGCAACGCCCCGAAACCGCACAGATTGCACCACAATCTCGCAGCGAATATTGCGTGCAGGGGCTCAGCGCCCCCCGATCAGGCGGGATTGTCGATCTCGATGAACTCGTGCTCGAGACCGAAGCGCTCCGCGCACCATTGCCCGAGGGCCGGGGCCCCGTAGCGTTCGGTCGCATGATGGCCCGCGGCGAAATAGTGCACCCCCTGCTCGCGCGCCTCATGGGTGGTCTGTTCGGAGATCTCGCCGCTGATGTACGCATCCACCCCCAGAGACGCAGCCTCCGTCAGCAATGACTGCGCGCCACCGGTGCACCAGGCAATGCGCCGGATCGGGTGGTCACCGGCCTCCACGCACAGCGCCTCGCGCCCCAGCACGTTGCTGATGTGCGCCTGCATGTCCGGCGCCGACAGCACCCGCGCCGGGGTGCCGACCTGACCCACGCCATCCTCCCTCAGCACGCCGTCGATCGCGAAGCCGAGCCGCCCGGCCAGCTGGGTATTGTTGCCGAGCACCGGGTGGGCATCCAGCGGCAGGTGGTAGGCCACCAGATTGATCTCGTGCGCAAGCAGCTGACGCATGCGCGCGCGCTTCATCCCGGTGATCTCCTGTGGCTCGCCCTTCCAGAAGTAGCCGTGGTGCACCAGAAGCAGGTCGGCCCCGGCCTCCACCGCCGCCTCCACGAGCGCCAGGGAGGCGGTCACGCCACTGACGATCCGGCGGATCTCGCGCCGCCCCTCCACCTGCAAGCCGTTCGGACAGTAGTCACGGAAGCGCTCGGGTTCGAGCTCCGTATTCAGTGCCTGCATCAATTCGTCGCGATCGACCACAGCGGGATCCCCTGTTGAACAATGATTCGGTATATTCGGCCCATGGTGAATTTCTCTCGCTTCCTGCTGCAAGCCGTGCTGACCGGTATCGCCCTGGCCGTGGTCATCGCGGTGTTCTTCCCCCAGATCCTCGGCCGCGACGAGCCCGGCGCGGAGCTACAGGTCGCCGAGCCGGTGCCGACCCCGTCCGCGACCGGCGCCCCCGCCAGCTACGCCGACGGCGTCCGCCGCGCCGCGCCGGCAGTCGTCAATATCATGACATCCCGTACCATCGACCGACCCTCCGGCTTCGGCCTGCACGAGTTTTTCGGCCAGCCGTTGCCACCGGGCGAGCAGGAGCAGTCCAGTCTCGGTTCGGGAGTCATCATGACCGAACAGGGGCACATCCTCACCAACCACCACGTGATCGAGGAGGCCGATGCGATCGCCATCATGCTCCCTGGCGGCGAAGCCCACGCCGCCGAGATCATCGGCATCGACCCGGATACCGACCTCGCCGTTCTGCGTGTGCGCGCACCGGGGCTGGGCGTAGCCACGGTCGGACATTCCAGCGACCTGCAGGTGGGCGACGTCGTGCTCGCCATTGGCAACCCGTTCGGGGTCGGCCAGACGGTGACCCAGGGGATCGTTTCCGCCACCGGGCGCAACCAGCTCGGGATCAACACCTTCGAGGATTTTATCCAGACAGACGCGGCCATCAATCCAGGCAATTCCGGCGGGGCGCTGATCAATGCCCGCGGCGAGGTGGTCGGCATCAACACCGCCATCTTCTCGCGCTCCGGCGGCTCCCACGGCATCGGCTTCGCCATCCCGGTGGACCTCGCGCGCAGCGTGATGACCGAGATCATTGAACAGGGCTTCGTCGCCCGTGGCTGGCTGGGAATCGAGGTCCAGGCGATGAACCGCGAACTCGCCGAGTCCTTCGGCCTGGATACGCCACGCGGCGTCCTGGTCGCCGGCATCCTGCGCGAGGGGCCCGCGGAAGAGGCCGGCATCCGGCCGGGTGACGTCATCACCCACCTCGACAACAGCAGCGTAAACACCCCGCGCGAGGCCCTGAACGTGATCGCCCGGGCCTCGCCGGGCGAAACGCTCGACATCCGCATCCAGCGCGAGGGCGAAGACGTCGAGCTCGCCGCTACTGTCGCCCAGCGGCCGATCTGACAACGGCGCCCACCACCCTCCCCTCCGGTTACCCGTTCGCCGGCGAACTCACCGTGGTCAGCACCGCGGTCACCAGGAGGATCGCGGCGACCAGTGTCCCCTCCAGTGCAATGCTACGGCGCAGCCGCCCGGGGGCCCGTGGCTCGCCACGCTCGAAGGCCGGCACCAGACGCCACTTGTTCGTGGCCGCCAGCAGAAGGAGCAGCCCGACGATCAGAACCTTGCCGATCAGAAGCTGGCCGTAACTCGTGGTGAGCAATGGCGTGATTCCGCCCAACAGCAACGAGGCCAGGACCACGCCCGCCAGCACCAACAGTCCGACCCCGAATGCTGCAAGTTGCCCGAAACGCGCCAGGATGCGCGCGGCATCATTCTCGCCCGGAGGGGAGCCCGCCAGCCGGTACAACGGCCACAGCGAGCCGACCCAGAACGCCACGGCCAGCAGATGCAGCACCAGCAGGCCACCCAGCAGCACGCGCGGCTCGCCCACCGTATGCCCCACCTGCACGAAGGCCAGCATCGCCAGCCCCACACCGGCCAGGCTCAACCCGTAGCCCAGTCCCGGCAGGCGCCGGGCGTCCAGCAGGATCGCCTGCATCAGCAGCAACCCGGTGACCGCCAGGATCAGGCGCGTTCCCTGTGCGCCCTCGAACACCATGCCGAGCAGCGCAGGATCGACCGCGGAACCGAAGCCACCACCCCCGAGGTACCCGGCCTGCAACGGCCACTGGAGCAGTGCCAGCACGACCGCCGCCCAGGCCGCGATGGCACCGAAGCGGCTGGCCGCCCGCCGCTCCGGATCCGGCAGGTCCGGAAACGCCAGGCGGAACACGACCGCCCCGGTCGCCAGCAAGGCGCCGCCGTAGAATCCGGCCGTGACGAGGATTATTGCGACGGTCCACGGCTCCACGCCGGCAAGCGTCGACAGCCAGGCCACGACTCAGTCCTCGACCGTGAAACGGAAGCCGTCGGACATCGTGTGACCGTCGCGCGCCAGCCCACGCCAGCGCACCTCGTAGTCCCCGGCTGGCAGCGGCTCGGCTGGTTCCACGAAGTAGCGTTCGGTCGGATCGCTGCCTGGGCGGTCCGCCAGGCGGACGCGGCCGTCGGGGCCGGTGACGTCGAACTGGGTGATACGCATCGCCCCCTCGAACTCGATGCCGATCTCCTCGGGGGAGCCCTGCACCGTCGCACCGTCCTCCGGTGTACTGCCCGGCGCGCCGTCGTGCGCCGCGAGGGGCATTGCGACGGCCAGAAGCAGGGCCGCCAGGCCGGCACAGATGATGTGATGAGTCGTCTTTCGGATCTGCATGTCGTGTCCTCTTTTCGTTCCGGGGAAACTGCAAACCAGGGCCACAATGCGGCCGGGATTCCCCGGGGAACCCCGGCCCTTTCCGGCTGCAAGCGCCAGGTCTAGTGGTTGTGGCCTTCGTGGCCGCCATGGCCATTTTGACCATGCGACTCGCGGCTCGGGGTGGGCAACGCGTCGGAACCTTCTCCGGCGAGTGTACCGCGGCGGACCGGATTGCCGAATTCCGGGTTGTCACTGACCCTCCAGGCCACCTCGCCCTCCGGATGCCGATACCAGCCCGGGTCGTCGAAATCCCCCGGTTCGAGGTCGTCGCGGACCTTGACCAGGGTGAACATCCCGCCCATCCCGATGTTGCCGAACGGACCCTGCCCCATGGCCATCGCCAGGGTATTCTCCGGTCCGGACATGTGGCCGCTGTCGGTATGGTCCTGATGATCGGCCATACCGTGTTCGCCCATCGCCATGTAGTCGGGGAGAATCGAGCGGATCTCGTCCTCGATGCCGGACTGGTCGACCCCCAGCGGATTGGCGATTTCGTGCCCCATCGGATTCATGGTGTGGTGGGACATATGGCAATGGAATGCCCAGTCGCCCGGGGGGGCGACGAACTCGATATCGCGGGTTTGTCCGACGCCGACGATCTCGGTGGTCTCCTTGCGCCACTGCTCACGCGACCAGCGCCCGCCATCGGAGCCGGTGACCTCGAACGACACCCCGTGCACGTGCATCGGGTGGTTCCACATCGACAGGTTGCCCAAACGGATGCGCACGCGCTCGCCGGTCTTCGCCACCAGCGAATCGATGGCCGGAAACACCTTGGAGTTCATCGACCACAGATCGAAATCCACCATCACCGACGGGTCCGGTGTGCGGGTACCCGGATGCAGACTCCAGTTGTGCAGCATGATCGCGTAATCGCGATCCACCGGTTCAATCTCGCCATCCTTCGGATGGATGATAAACATGCCCATCATCCCCATCGCCATCTGCACCATCTCGTCGGCATGGGGGTGGTACATGTGCGTGCCGTGCTGGTTCAGCTCGAACTCGTAGACGAAGGTCTCGCCCGGATGGATCGGCGGCTGGGTCACGCCCTTCACCCCGTCCATGCCCGAGGGCAGGTGGAGCCCGTGCCAGTGCACCGAGGTGTATTCGGGCAAGCGGTTGGTCACGTAGATGCGCACGCGGTCGCCCTCCACCGCCTCGATGGTCGGACCGGGCGTGGTGCCGTTGTAGCCCCAGCACTTGGCGACCGAGCCGGGCGCGAACTCGTGCTCGATCTCCTCGGCGACCAGATGAAACTCCTTCACCCCGTCATTCATCGTGTACGGCAGTGTCCAGCCATTGGGCGTGTGCACCGGCATGTAGCCCTGGTCGGTCCGTTCGCCCGGCGTGTGGTCGCCCTGGTTGTGGTGCTCATGACCGGTTTCGGCCATCACCCGGGTCAGGGTGGTTGCCGGCAGCAGGGCGCTGGCGGCGATCAGAAAGTTACGGCGCTTCATCAGTGATGCCCTCCATGCCCGTCGTCGGAATGCTCGGGGGTGTCGTCGTCTCCGCCATCCATGTCGGAATGGCCCTCGTGGCCTTCGCCATGGTCCATGCCACCACGGGTTCCGTGGTCCATGGCCGCCGGCTCGTGCTCGAGGCCGGAGGTCTCCAGATAGCCGGCACGGCCCGGCTCACCGCCGGGCAGCTCGCCGGCGACGGAATGCGCGAGAGCGGCGCGTGCCTGCCAGTAGTCACCCAGGGCCGCGACGGCCGTCTGCCAGTCGGCCAGTTCCTCCTGCTTTCCGTCCAACAGAGCGAAGACGTCGTCGAACATGAAGTTCACGCGCTCCTGCAGCCGCTGAAGTTTCACCTCGCGGGCCGGCAGCAGGTCATCCCGCAGGACCTCGAAGCGCGCACGATGGTGGGCCAGACGCTCGAACCGCTGATGCACGTCGTCGGTGATCGCATGGACCAGCGTATCCCGCCGCGCCTCGCCGTCCGAAAGACGGGCCTCGGCGCGGGCGATGCCGGCCTGGTTCTGGTTGAAAATCGGCAGGGTGAACGAAATGCCCCCGCCCCACAGGCGGGTCCCGTCACCTTCGCGCTCGAACTCGAGCCCGGGCTCGATATCGCCCATCCAGCGATAGCGCCGCACCAGCGCAACGCCCTCGGTCAGCCCCTCCAGGGCGTGATCCATCGCACGCAGGTCCAGTCGCTGCTCCTGGGCCTGGTCCACCAGGGCCTGGCGATCCTCGACCGTATCCAGCGGCAACGGCAGCTCTTTCGGGAGCTCCCAGTCATGAACCTCGCCCGGCAGCCCCATCAGATGCGCGAGGCGCAACCGCGCCTCGCGTTCGCGCTGGCGGGCGTCCTCGAGCTTCAGACGGGCCTCGGCCGCGCGGATACGCAGCTTTGCGCGTTCCAGGTCCGGGATGTTCCCGGCGTCATAGAAGCGCTCGCCCAGACGGGCGCCCAGGTCGGCCGCGCGCGTCTGCAGACGCTGGACCTTGGTGCGCTGGCGCGCGGCCACGGCGTCATACCAGGCACGTTCGGTGTCGCTGGCCAGCGCGACCAGGCCTTCGGCGAGTTGCAGGCGGGTGGACTCCCAGTGGGACTGCGCCATCTCCTGGCGCGAGCTGCGCATCAACAGTCCGGAGATCCCCCAGGCCAGACCAACGCCGTAGTCGTTGCCGCCACCACCCTCGGGGTTCATCACGGACAACGACAGTGAGGGATTGGAAAACTGCGAGGCCTCGACCACGTCGGCCGCGGTCAGATCCAGCTTCGCGTAGGCCTGCTGCATCCGCGGGTTACGCCAGATGGCCTGGTGAATGGCCTCTTCGAGCGTCAGCTCACCGGAGGGTCGGGGCATCTCCGACTCGGGTAGGTCGATCCCCTGCACCGAGATGTCCTCGGTCAACTCGGACCGGTCCAGCTCGGGCGCGGTCACCGCACAACCGGCGAGAAACAGCACCGAGACGACAGGGAGCAGCAATCGGGTTGCTCGCATCGTGAAAATCTCCTTGATTCCGTATTCGATTCCGCGCCGCGCGCGAATGCACGGCACGGCCATGCCACCCGCGGCCCGGGATCCCCGGGGGCTGCGGGCAGGAACCGGCCAGACGGCCGGCACGTCGGGATCAGGAGAGGATCGGAGGGCGGTACAGCGCGGCCGAGGGCGGGTCGCTCTGGAAGGTATACAGGGTCATCGCCTGCACCACCGGGGTCAGCAGGTGCAGGCCGGTGATGGAGAGCATGCCCTGGCAGTGGCTGCAGGCGGAGCAGCTGGACAGGCAGGATCCGTCCACGCAGTCCGCGTGCACGACCGATGCGCTGGCCTGGGAATGGTTCGCGTGGCGTTCGTGTTCAATACCGGCGCCATGCGGCGCACCGGCGTCGCCGCCGTGATCGTCATGCGCATGATGGTCGTGGTGGTCGCCGCCCCGATGACCGGATTCACGATCATGGGCCGAGTGATTTCCATGCGCGGACCCCCCCGGTGAATGGGCCCCATGCATCGTATGCCCGGCGTGACCATCTCCCAGACCCGCAGCCGCCGCCAGCGCCGGCAGGCCGGCAATCGCCAGCACCAGCATCCCGCACAGCAGTCGGTGGAAGATCCGTTTCACGTCGGTCAGAACCTCCTCTCGTGGGGGCTTCGCGCCCCGATAGCCGGGCATCAAGTACCACGACCCACAACCCCGTAGGGGCGTTCTCGCACGCGAAACCCCGCCAAAGCCGGACGCAGGGAGGGGCTTCGCGTGCAAGCATACTCCTGTATTCAACCCCAGCGCCCGATCGGCGAAAGACTCGTCTCCTACTCCGCCAGCGCGCGCTCGATCACGTCGCGCAGGTCGCGCGAGATTTCGAGCGCGGCGAGGCGCTCGAGTTCCGTGCGCATCTGCTCGCCACGGGCGGTATCCACCTTGCGCCAGCGCGTCAGCGGCTGCGCCAGGCGCGCGGCGGTCTGCGGATTCATCGCGTCCAGCTTCTCGACGAAGGCGCCCATGCGGCGGTAGCCCTCGCCGTCATCCTGATGGAAGTGACGCTCGTTGCGCGCCATGAACGGCCCGAGCACCGCGCGCACGCGGTTCGGATTCGTCCAGCGAAAACCGGGATGTTCAAGCAGGGCGTCGAGACGCTCGAAGCCGCCGGCGACCTGGCTGCCGGCCTGCAGCCCGAAGTACTTGTCCAGCACCAGCGGGTCGTTGCGATAACGCCGCTCGAAGTCCGCCAGCAGCACCTGGCGCGCCTCGTGGTCCAGGTCGTTGACCGCGTTCAGCGCACCCATGCGCATGGTCTGGCTGTGTGCCTTCTGGTACTGCGCCAGGGCCTCCGGCACCGCCGCCTGGTCGCGCGCGGCCACGCGCAGCACCAGCAGGCGATTGCGCAACTGGCGACGGCCCATGGCCTCGGCGGTGAATGCACCGTTGTCGACGTCATCCAGCTTCGGCTGGATCTGCTGCATCGCCTCGGTCAGCGGCATGTACAGGCGTTTCTCCAGGTCGTCGCGCTCGTTGCGCAGGCGCACCGGATCCACGCGCTCGAACAGCTCGGCCAGCTCGCGGGTCGGCGGCAGTTGCAGGATGGTCGCCAGCAGCACCGGCTCGATCGCCTCGTCGCGCAACAGCGCCGCCAAGGCATGCTCGATCGCCGCCTCCAGCGCGGTGTCGGCGGCATCGTGCTCGATGCGTGACCGGATCGCACGGCGAAACAGCGTCTGCGCCGCCTCCCAGCGGGCGAAGGCGTCATCGTCATAGGCCAGCAGGTGGGCCAGCTCGTCCACGCCCTGGTTGGCGTTCAGGGTTACCGGGGCGGAGAAGCCGCGCAGCCAGGAGATCGCGGTTGGCGAGTCGGACAGCCCTTCGAAACGGAAGGTCTGCTCGCCCTCGCTGAGCTCCAGCACCCACTCGTCCTGCACCTCGTCGCCCTGCTGGTGGGCGGTGATGCGCCGCCCTTCGGCATCCAGAAAGGCGACCCGCACCGGGATCACCACAGGCTCCTTGTGCGCCTGCCCTGGAGTTGGCGGCGTCTCCTGCGCGAGCGTGATGCGCGCCTGGCCACCGGGGCCGTCAAACGACGTCGCGGCCGTCACGTGCGGGGTGCCGGCCTGGGTATACCAGCGCTTGAAGCGGGACAGGTCGTGCCCGCTGGCCTCCGCCATCACCGCGACAAAGTCGTCGGTCGTCACCGCCTGGCCGTCGAAGCGCTCGAAATAGACATCCAGCCCGCGGCGGAAGGTCTCGCGCCCGATCAGGGTGCGCAGCATGCGGATCAGCTCCGCGCCCTTTTCGTACACGGTCAGGGTGTAGAAATTGTTGATCTCGGCGTAGTGATCCGGGCGCACCGGGTGCGCCAGCGGGCCGGCATCCTCCGGAAACTGGAAGGCTCGCAGCATGGCGACGTCGTCGATGCGCTTGACACCGAACAGAGTGCAGTCGGTGGTGAACTCCTGGTCGCGAAAGACGGTGAGGCCTTCCTTCAGCGAGAGCTGGAACCAGTCGCGGCAGGTCACGCGGTTGCCCGACCAGTTGTGGAAGTATTCGTGGGCGATCACCGACTCGATGGCGACGAAGTCGTCGTCGGTGGCGGTGTCAGGGCTGGCGAGCACGTACTTGGCGTTGAACAGGTTGAGCCCCTTGTTCTCCATCGCCCCCATGTTGAAGTCGTCCACCGCGACGATCATGTACACATCCAGATCGTATTCGCGGCCGAAGGCCTCCTCGTCGTAGCGCATCGCGCGCTTCAGCGAGGCCAGCGCGTGATCGCAGCGATCGGCGTTGTGCGCCTCCACGTACAGCTCAAGCTGAACCTCGCGCCCGGACATCGTGGTGAAGGTGTCGCGCTGGCAGGCCAGATCCCCCGCGACCAGTGCAAACAGGTACGACGGCTTGAGGAACGGGTCCTTCCACACGGCGTAGTGCCGGCCACCGTCCAGCTCGCCGGCCTCCACCCGGTTACCGTTCGCCAGCAGCACCGGGTATTGCGTCCGGTCCGCCTCCAGCCGGACGCGATAGGTCGTCAGCACATCCGGACGATCGGGGAAGAACGTGATGCGGCGAAAGCCCTCCGGCTCGCACTGGGTGCAGAGATTGCCGCTGGAGGCGTACAACCCCTCCAGCGCGGTGTTCTGATCCGGGTGGCAGCGGCTGACGATCTCCAGCCGCGCGGCTTGGGGCAGGCCGTGGAGCAGCAGCCCCTCGGCCTCCTGTTCCAGCAAACCCTCGGCCGGCTTGGCGCCGTCCACCGTGAGCGAGACCAGCTCCACGCCATCGCCATACAGCCGCAGCGGCGCATCCGGCTCCGCCGCCTGTGGATTGCGGCGCACTGCCATGCGCGTCGTCACACTGGTGGTCGCCGCCGCCAGATCGAAGTCCAGTTCCAGGTTCTCCACCACAAACGCCGGCGGCTGGTAATCGCTCAGATACACCGCCTGGGGACTCGCATCGCGCATTCCAAACTCCAAATCAAAAGCTCTGAATAAGGTTTAACACGCCCACACGGCCTGAGCCCCAAACCCGGACTACAGCCCCGCCATTGCGAGGAGCACAGCGACGAAGCAATCTCCAGACGAACCCACCGGATCTCCATTGAGAGACGCTCTGCCACACCGAGGAGATTACTCTCTGCGCTCGTCCTTCAGGTCGGCCTGCGGCCGTTCAACGCGTCCGCGCCTTTGTGCCACGGTGCTGGCGGCGCCCTGCAATGACAGGCCCGGGATCTGGCACCACGCCTCCAATCCGTTAGCATACCGCGCATGGAATGGATCGATATCTGCTTCAACCTCACCCACGAATCCTTCAACAAGGAACGCGACGAGGTCCTCGAACGCGCCCGCGAGGCCGGTGTGTCCTGGATGCTGATCACCGGCGCCGACGCCCACCAGAGCGAAAAGTGCCTGGAGATCGCCGACCAGTACCCGGAATGCTGCCGCGCCACCCTGGGCGTGCATCCACACCTGGCAAAACAGTGGACCGACGCGATCGCCGCCCGGTTCAGTGACCTCGCCGGCGCGGACGAAAACGTGGTCGCCATGGGCGAAATGGGCCTGGACTACAACCGCGACCACTCGCCGCGCCCGCAGCAGCGCATCGCCTTCGAGGCCCAGCTGGAGCTGTCCGCCGATCTCGGCCTGCCGGTGTTCCTGCACGAACGCGACGCCCACCACGACTTCGCCCGGATCCTGGGCCGCTGGCGCGACAAGCTGCCGGCCGCCGTGGTGCACTGCTTCACCGGCGAGGCCGACGCCCTGGCCGAATACCTCGACCTCGACTGCCACATCGGCATCACCGGCTGGGTCTGCGACGAACGTCGCGGCACCCACCTGCACCCGCTGGTCCCGACCATCCCGCGCGGCCGCCTGATGATCGAGACCGACGCCCCCTACCTCCTGCCGCGCAGCCTGCCCAAGGGCAGCGGCAAGAAGATCGGCAACGGCCGCCGCAACGAACCCGCCTTCCTCCCCCACATCGGCGAATACGTGGCCCAGCTGCGCGACGAGACCCCGGAAGACCTCGCCGCCCACACCACCGCCACCGCCCGCGCCTTTTACAAGCTCCCGGAAACCGCCGGTGTCTGAAAGACCGGACAACGACCCGGCTCAACGGGTCGCGCTGGTCACCGGTGCGGCGCACGGGATCGGCCTCGGCATCGCCGAGCGCCTGGTGCAGGATGGCTGGCAGGTGGTGCTGGCCGACCTCGACGGCCCCGCATGCGAACAGGCCACCGCGCGCCTCGGCCCCGCGACCCGGGCGATGACGCTGGATGTCCGCGAAGAGGCGCGCGTGCGCGAGATTATCCAACGCACGGAGGAATGGCACGGCGGCCTCGATGCCCTGGTCAACAACGCCGGCATCAGCGACCCCCACTCCGGCCCACTGGAAGAACTGGAGCTCGTCGACTGGCAGCGCTGGCTGGACACCAACCTGACCGGTGCCTTCCTGCTCGCCAAGCACGCCCTGCCCCTGCTGCGTCGCCGCCATGGGGCCATCGTGAACATCAGCTCCACCCGTGCCCTGCAGTCGGAACCGGATACCGAGGCCTATGCCGCCAGCAAGGGCGGACTGGACGCCTTTACCCACGCCCTGGCCATCAGCGCCGGACCCGACGTCCGCGTCAACGCCATCCGACCCGGCTGGATCGACACCCGCAACCCCGACCAGCAAAAGGCCGGGCCGCTATCCGCCCACGACCACGCCCAGCACCCGGCCGGGCGCGTCGGCCAGCCCGCCGACATCGCCGCCCTGACCGCCTTCCTGCTCGGACCGGACGCCGGCTTCGTCACCGGCCAGACCTGGACCGCCGACGGCGGCATGACCCGCCGGATGATCTATACCGACTGACCCCCGCCCGGGAGCAGCAAAACCGGTCCAAAGGCGGAGGAAACGAAAGCGCCCCGGGACAACCAGCGTTCCGGGGCGTTGATGGCTTCCCGGCGGATCGGCCGGGAGATGATCGCGTCAGTCGAAGGTGCGCGAGCGGAGGATCTCCGGACGCAGGAAGCCCTTCTCGCCGGTATTGTCGTGATCCCCGAGCAGGTGACCATCGTGTTCAGCACGCTCCCGTAGACCGTGTGGCCGTGGGAGTTGGCGTGCTTTTCGCGGGTCTCGTGGACATCGCCGGTGTAGCGTGGGTCCTGCGGACGTTCATGGCTGTTTATGTAGAACGCCACGTCCCAGGCCTCCTGGTCGCTGAGCGAGTTTGGCTGTCCAAGAGGCATCTTGTGCTTGATGAAGGCCGCCGCGGTGCTGATCCGCGACATCCGTGAACCGCAAGACACAAGGAGCCGTTGCCCCACAACGGCGGGAACACCACCTGGCCGTCCTGCTTCAGCCCCTGACCGCCCTCGGTGCGGCAGATCGCACAGTTCTGGGCATAGACCTCCTTGCCACGTTCACTTGCCACGTTCAAAGGAAGGCTCCTGTTCCGGCTCGTCCACCGATCCATAGCCGCGGCCGTAGATCTCTTCATCCGGGTACATCGGCACGCCCTAGCCATCCATTGCAGGTACGCCGTGATCGCCAGCATGGTGTCGCTGCTGCCGTACTCCGGCGGCTGGCCATTCATCGAGTAGGTGAAACAACCCACCACGCGTTCGTCGAGGCTGTTTACCTGGCGGTTCTTGCCGCGGTAGTCCGGCAGCGCGATGGCGGCCGGCCAGAGGGCGGCGCTGAACGGCTGGCGCCCGGCGTCCATGTGGCAGCGGGCGCAGTTCATGTCGTTGAACCCATGCTGCCCGCGCAGTTGCGGGGTATCGACAAGGAGGTCGTGCCCGCGCCGAATCACGTCCTGCAGCTCCGGATGCAGACGGGACTCCTCCAGATCCGTCAGGGTCGGCGGGATGTGGACAAACTGGTGCTCTTCCGGCTCGGCGTAGCCCGGGGCGAACAGGGGCTTGTACTCGTCCCAGGCGGCGGCCGCCGCACCCGCC
Organism: Thioalkalivibrio sp.; assembly: GCF_041685615.1. GTDB lineage: Bacteria > Pseudomonadota > Gammaproteobacteria > Ectothiorhodospirales > Ectothiorhodospiraceae > Thioalkalivibrio. Next base: position 17,756 of record NZ_JAWLFK010000021.1, on the reverse strand, counting down.
ATCAGAACAGCTGCCCCGGCACCCAGGGTGAGCTTGCGAATGGGTATGTCCGTACTTCATCGAATGCGGCCCCTCCGGGCCTTTCCGACAACCTTCAGTCACAATCAAAGAATAGGTGACCCCGGGCCATCAAACTGGCTGGACGCCACAGAATCGTTATTTTGTGGATATCGAGCCACTCGAGACGACCCGTCCCCCGCCAACGTTCGCGAAAGGTACCGGGGCCGGTTTCGTCGCCGGGGCGTACCCCTCGGCCGGACTCATGCCGTAGGATGATTCTCTGACTGGATCTGGAATGGGGAGTACTCGCATGAAGACTTCGGTGATTCTGACGGTGATCGGGCCGGACCGGCCGGGGCTGGTGAGCGCGGTGGCGGCCAAGGCCCGGGCGGCGGGCGGTAACTGGCAGGAAAGCCGCATGACGCAGCTGGCCGGACAGTTTGCCGGGGTGGTGCTGCTGGAGGCCGAAGCGGATGTTGCCGACAAGCTGGAATCGGCACTGCGCGAACTGGAAAGAGATGGACTTCAGGTTCAGATTCAACGCGGGAGCCATCTCTCGGCATCACCCCGGCACCACGTGATGCTTGATCTGGTCGGACACGACCGGCCAGGGATCGTGCAGGACATCACCGCGGTCCTCGCGCGCCACGGCGTTGGCGTGGAAACCCTGGACACGGCGTGCGAGCCAGCCTCGATGACCGGCGAACCGATGTTCCACGCGCAGGCCCGACTCGGCGTCCCCGATGGCGTGGATCTGGATACGCTGCAGGACGATCTCGAGGCGCTCGCCAACGAGTTGATGGTCGACCTCGAACTCCACGACCCGCAGCACGAGTCCCCTGAGACCGCTGCCTGATCCGACAACAGACCACCCGGGCCGCCCAAACAGCTTCACAACCTGTCGGGCGGCGAGCCAGCCGCTATCCCCATACCGCCTCTACCCGCGTTCCAACATGCCTGCCAGCTCGCCCATCCCCTGGATCGTACCCGAAGGTTCGTAGCCCCAGGGATCGAACAGGCCCCGCCCCGCCCGGTCGAACCAGGCGGTGCGCATACCCACGGCCTGAGCCCCGATCACGTCGAACGGGTTGCCCGAGATCAGCCAGGCATCCACCGGCAAGACATTCGCCCGCTGCAGGAAATGTCGATAGACCCGTGGATCGGGCTTGAAGCAGCCGATTTCGTCCACGCTGACGACATCCTCGAAGCGATCCTCCAGCCCGGCGTGGCGCAGCAGCCCGCTGACCGTTTCTTTCGTCCCGTTGGAGAACGCGAACAGGCGGTGTCCGTCCGCGCGCAACCCATCCAGGGCCGGGGGCACATCGGGGAAGGCCGGGAGCTGACGATAGCGCCGCAACAGCTCTGCCTCTTGCTCTGGTTCGAGCGCAACACCCAGCGCCTCGCAGCAGTACCGCAACGCCTGCTCGGTACAGGTATCGAAGTCCGCATACGCTCCCATAAGCCCGCGCCGGAACGTGTATTCGAGCTGCTTCTCGCGCCAGGCGCGCGCCACCACAGGTGCCCGCTCGCCGATCCACCCCTCGAGCGTCGCCGCAATCCCCTGCGTATCGATCAGCGTCCCATAGATATCGAACGCCAGTGTCTGTCGCATCATCACCTCCCGGCAGCGGGAACCACCTGCTTCATGCCGGCCACAATGGCGCCCTCTCGCACTACCATGCCAGTATGAGCAGACACCTTGCTCCGGCCATCGCCCACAGCGATGTCACGAGGATGATGACATGAAGATCAAAGACCTCATCGACGAAGCCGAGTCCCTGCCCGTGGAGGAACGCGCCCTGGTAGTCGACTCTCTCCTCCGAAGCCTGAACCCGCCCGATGCGGGCGTAGACCGAAAATGGGCGGAAGTCTCCCGAAAACGCCTGGAAGAGATCCGGTCGGGCACGGTCGCGGCCATTCCGGGCGAACAGGTCTTCGAGAAGATATGGCACCGGTTTGAACGATGAGTTTTCGCTTTCATCCGGAAGCGGAGCAAGAACTCACGGAGGCCATCCAGTACTACGAAAAAATCGAGCCCGGACTCGGGAACGATTTTGCGGTTGAAGTGTTTGCAGCAGTGCAACGCGCCCTCGCTTATCCGCGCGCATGGACGGTTCTCGAGGGCGAAGTACGGCGCTCGTTCGTGAAGCGATTTCCGTACGGAGTCCTTTATACAGAAGACGAGGACGCTGTTCTGATTCTCGCCATCATGCACCTGCATCGTGACCCGGACTATTGGAAAGCTCGCGCACCGGGCGCGTAATCCCGGCCTTCCGGGCACGGCAGCCATGCGACCCACAGAGGATATGGACATGCGGTGCCGACACGGCAGACTGGACACGTTGCCCCACCATTCGAAGCACTGGAGTCGTCGATGACCATGCAGGAGACCATTACCCGGAAGCTGGAGGAACGCTTTGCGCCCGAGCATCTGGAGGTGGTGAACGAGAGCCACATGCACAACGTGCCGCCGGGTTCGGAGTCACACTTCAAGGTGACGGTGGTGTCCGAGGCCTTTCGCGATCAGAAGCTGATCGCACGGCACCGGCTGGTGAACCAAGCCCTGGCCGACGAGCTGGCCGGGGGCATCCACGCCCTGGCGCTTCACACACTGGACCCGGATCAGTGGTTCGAGCGCGCCGGCCAGGTCGCGGACTCCCCGCCCTGCATGGGCGGCGATGGCGGCGCGAAGGGCTGAACACTTGCCGATGACGCCCCACTCCGCGGCCGACTCGGCCGTGGATACCATCCTGCGCGCCCGTCTGGAAGCGCCCGGGCTGATGGATTTGCTCGGCCAGATCGAGGCCAGCCTGAACCCGGCGGCCGCACACCCGCCGCTGCCGGGTGTCTCCGAGCATCTGGGGCCGGACCGTCACATTGTGCTGTGGCTGATCGACGGATTTGCCACGCGTTATCGCCGCCACACACCGCTGCTGGGCGCGGATTACGTGACGGATCTCGAGACCGTGTTCCCCAGTACCACGGCCACCGCGATCAGCAGCATCCTGACCGGCCGCGCGCCCGCGCAGCACGGCCTGCTCGGCTGGCACACGCGCCTGTCCGCCGCCGAGCGCACGCTGACCGTGCTGATGGGTCAGGAGCGCGACCGCGAGGACCGCGTCAGCACGCTCGGCTACCGCGAGCTGACCAGCCGCGTGCAGCCCGATCGCCTGAGCGACCGGATCGACTGCGGCATGACCTGCATCGGGCCGGAGTGGATCGGCGGCACGCCGTACAACCGCATGATGAATGGCGGCGCGAACTTCATCGGCTTCGAGGACCTGTCCGAGTTGCCGGCACGGGTGGCCGCGCACGTGAACGCGACGCCGGGCCCGCACTTCACCTACGTGTACTGGTCGGAGCTGGATCACCTCGGCCACGAGTACGGCCCGGAGAGCCCGGAGGTGGAGCGCCACCTGAAGCAGCTGGACCTGGCCTACACCGCGACCTGCGCGCAGATCCAGCGCCCGGAGAGTGTGTTCCTGACCACCGCCGACCACGGCATGCGCAGCATGCAGCGCCGGCTGGACCTGCGCGAGCATCCGGCGGTGCAGGCCTGCCTGCGCCACCGCCTGACCGGCGAACCACGCGCGGCCCTTGCCCACGTGCGCGAGGGCCGCGACGTGGAATTCCTCGCCGCCCTGCACGCGGCCTTCGGCGACGACGTAACGGTGGTGCCCGCCGCCGCCTGGCTGGAACCCGGCGCGCAGGGCCGAACCCTGGGCCACGGCCCGGAACACCCCGAACTGCGCGCGCGGGCCGGCGACTACCTGCTACTGCCCGCAGAGGACGCCTACCTGGTGGACCCGCCGACCGACGACGAGGGGCCATTCTTTGTTGGCGCCCACGGCGGTCTGTCCCCGGAGGAGCGCCATATTCCCCTGTTTCTTCGGAATATCGGCCAGACGCGGTAAACTGCGGGGTTTGCCCGCGGTCGAAAAATCGCGGCTTGCCGTAAACCGATTTCGAGATCCCATGAACGACACCGCCGACCAGACCTACAACAATGCTGCCCAGAACCTGATCGAGCTGGCGAACCGGCTCGCCGATGACGGCCAGGCCGACGAGACCGGCGACGTCGCCGACGGCCTGCTGGCCGGTGCCGTGCATTTCTGGCTGTACAGCCGCCAGCCCTGCGGCGATCCGTTGTGCCGGGACTGCGCCCCGTTCGCGGATGCCGAGAGCCGCCTGGCCATGCTGCACGAGCTGATCGACGAGCTGGCGCGCGACAGCGACTACTTCCACGCCACCACCGACACCACCGTCGGCCACGCCTGACCCTGCCGGGGCCATGGTCACGCCCTTTCGCCCCGCGACCGACACCTGGTTTGGCGAGGCCTTCGGGCAGGCGACCACCATCCAGTCGCGCGGCTGGCCCGCGATCCGGGCCGGCCACCACTGCCTGCTGATCGCCCCCACCGGCAGCGGCAAGACACTCGCCGCGTTCCTGAGCGCGATCGACCGCCTGACCGGCGAACCCGCGCCCGCCGCCCGCCGCGGCTACTCGGTGCTGTACATCTCGCCACTGAAGGCACTGGCCACCGACATCGAGCGCAACCTGCGCGCCCCGCTGACCGGCATCACCCGGACCGCCGCGCGCCTGGGCGAGGCGGCCCGCGAACCGGTGGTGCACATCCGCACCGGCGACACCCCGCAGGCCGAGCGCCGCGCCCAGGCACGCGAGCCCGGCGACATCCTGGTGACCACCCCGGAGTCGCTGTACCTGCTGCTAGGCGCGAAGGCCGCCGAGAACCTCGAGTCGGTCCACACGGTCATCGTCGACGAGGTACATGCGCTGGCCGGCAACAAGCGCGGCGCGCACCTGGCCCTGTCGCTGGAACGCCTGGCCGAGCGCTGCGGCCAGGACCCGCAGCGCATCGGGCTTTCCGCGACCGTGCACCCGGTGGAGGTCGCGCGCGGCTTCCTCGGGGGCGACCGCGAGGTGGAGGTGATCGACGCTGCCGAGCCGCCCCGCCTCGATCTGGAAATCCTCGCCCCCGAGGAACCGCCCGCCGAGCACGCAGCACCAACCGTCGATGGCCCGGAGGCGACAAATCCGATCCCTTCCGGCTCCATCCTCGGCGCGGTGTATGGCCAGGGCACCGGACAGCTCCCCACCGGTGGCGGCGACCGCGCCGCACGCCTGGAGCCGCGCCTGCTGGCCGCGATACTGGAGCACCGCTCCACCATCGTGTTCGTCAACAGCCGCGGGCTGTGCGAGCGCCTGGTCCAGCGCATCAACGAGGCTTGGCGCGAACAGCAGCCGGAGGACGCCGAGGTGGTAGAGGACCTGGTCGCCGCCCACCACGGCAGCGTCTCCCACGAGCGCCGCGCCGAGATCGAGGGCCGGCTGAAGACCGGACGCCTGCGCGGCATCGTCGCGACCAGCTCGCTGGAGCTGGGCATCGACATGGGCGCAGTGGACCTGGTGATCATGGTCGAATCCCCCGGCGCGGTCGCCCGCGGGCTGCAACGTGCCGGGCGCGCCGGGCACGGGGTCGGCCAGGTCTCGCGCTCGCTGCTGCTGCCGCGCTTTCGCGGCGACCTGCTGGAATGCGCGGTGATCGGCGAGCGCATGCAGGCCGGCGCGCTGGAACCGCTCCATGCCCCGCACAACCCGCTGGACGTGCTCGCCCAGCAGCTCGTCGCGATGGTCTGCGAACGCCCGCGCACGGTGGACGAGCTGAACGCGCTGGTCCGCCGCGCCGCGCCCTGGCGCGAGCTGTCACGCCCGCTGCTCGAGGCCACGCTGGACATGCTCTCCGGCCATTACCCCAGCACCGACTTCGCCGACCTGCGCCCCTGGCTCGCCTGGGACCGCGCCCGCGACGAGCTGACCCCGCGCCGGGGTGCCGCGCTGGCCGCGCGCCTGAA
>NZ_JAWLFK010000021.1:0-11782 GCF_041685615.1 Thioalkalivibrio sp. | reverse complement strand
GTGCTGCGCCTGGCCGACAGCGAGGACCTGCCCGAGCTGGACGCCTTGTTCCCCGACCCGGAGGAGCTGGAGGAGGCGGTCACCCGCGAGCTGAGCAACTCCACCCTGTTCGCCAGCGCCTTTCGCGAGAACGCGGCGCGCGCCCTGCTGCTGGTGCGCAACCGCCCGGGCCAGCGCACGCCGCTGTGGGCGCAGCGCCTGAAGTCGCAGCAGCTGCTGGCCTCGGTGCGCGAGTACGCGAGCTTCCCGGTGGTGCTGGAGACCTACCGCCAGGTGCTGGTCGACGTGTTCGACCTGGAGGCCCTGCGCGAGATCCTGCGCGGCGTGCAGGAGCGCCACATCCGCGTGCACGAGGTAGAAACGCCCCGGGCCTCGCCGTTCGCGCGCAGCCTGGTATTCGCCTACGTCGCCGCCTACATCTACGAGCAGGACGCGCCGATGGCCGAGCGCAAGGCCCAGGCGCTCACGCTCGATCGCGGGATGCTGGCCGAGCTGCTGGGCCAGGCCGAACTGCGCGAACTGATCGACCCCGATGCCCTGGCCGAGCTGGAGGCCGAACTGGGGCACACCACGGAGGCCACCCGGGTCCGCGACGCCGACGAGCTGCATGACCTGCTGCGCCGGCGCGGCGACTTGACGCCAGACGAGGTCGCAGCCGCATCCGACGCCGACCCCGCCCCCTGGCTGCAGGGCCTGGTCGAAGGCCTGCGTGCGATCGAGGTCCGCATCGGTGGCGAACCGCGCTGGATCGCCGCCGAGGACGCCGCGCTGTACCGCGATGCCCTCGGCGTGGTGCCCCCACCCGGCCTGCCTGCCGCCTTTCTGGAACCCCCGCAGCGCCCGCTGGAACAACTGCTGCGGCGCTACGCCCGCACCCACGGCCCGTTCCGCGTGGAGGAACTGGGCGTTCGTTACGGCCTCGCGCCGGGCGCGTTGCTGCCTGCACTGGAGGCCCTGGAACGCGCCGGCGTGCTGCTGCACGGCGAGATCCGCCCGCAGGGCCAGGGCGAGGACTGGTGCGAACTGGACATCCTGCGCCGGCTGAAGCGGCGCACCCTGGCGCGGCTGCGCGACGAGGCCGCGGCGGTGGATGCCCGCGCGCTGAGCCGCTTCCTGCCCGCCTGGCAGGGCCTGGCCGAACCCGGCCGCGGGGCCGGCGCCCTGCGCGACACGCTGACCCAAATGGAGGGCATCGCCCTGCCCTGGTCGGCCTGGACCGCCCATGTCCTGCCGATGCGGGTGCGCGACTTCTCGCTGGATGCGCTGGACCGCATCACCGCCTCCGGGGAGTTCGTCTGGGTAGGCAGTGGCGCGCTGGGCCAGCGCGACGGGCGCATCCGCTTCCTGCGCCGCGAACAAGCGATGGTGCTGCTGGAACCGGACACGCCCGAGCCCGACACGCCCGCCACCGATGACCCGCTCGCACGGGCGATCCTGGAGACCCTGGACCGGCGCGGCGCCTGCTTCTACCTGGAGCTGGAACGCGCGGCCCGCAGCGCACAGCCGGAAGCTCGCCAGGACGCGATCGAGGCCGCGATCTGGGACCTGGTCTGGGCCGGGCAGATCACCAACGACACCTTCGCGCCGCTGCGCAGCCTGGGCCAGCGCAGGACCTCGGCGCGCGTCCGGCGACGCCCGGGGCAGGGTCTGGCGGGCGGGCGCTGGTCACGGGTCGCCGAGCTGATCGACCCCCGCGTGTCGCTGACCGAGCGCGCCCGCGAACAGGCCGAAAACCTGCTGGCCCGCTACGGCGTGGTCAGCCGCGAGATGGCCCGCGCCGAGGGCCTGCCGGGCGGCTTCGGGCGCGTATATCCCGTCTACCGCGCGATGGACGACGCCGGCAAGCTGCGCCGCGGCCACTTCGTCGAGGGCCTGACCGGCGCCCAGTTCGCCCGCGCCGGCGCGGTGGACCGCCTGCGCGCGCTGGAGCGCACGGCCGACGACACCCCCGAGCCGCAGTGGCTGGCCAGCGTCGACCCCGCCAACCCCTGGGGCCAGCTCCTGCCCTGGCCGCAGCCGCCGGAGGCCGCCGAGGGCCGCCTGCGCCGCGTCGCCGGGGCCCTGGTCGCGCTGGCCGGCGGCCAGCCGCTGCTGTACCTCGCCGCCTCCGGCCGCCAGCTGTTCGTCTGGGAGAACATCCCCGGCATCGACACCGGCGAGGCCCACGCGGCACTCGTCAGCGAGGCGATCCGCCAGATCGCCAGCAGCAACTGGCTGCCGAAGCGCCGCGGCGTGACCATCGAGGGCATCAACGGCGAACCGGCGCGCCAGTCCCGGTTCGCCGCCGCCCTGCGCGCCGGCGGCGCACTGGGCGAGGTGCGCGGGCTGCGTCTGGAGCCCCCCGCCGGCCGTCGCTAACCCGACCTGCAGGGTAAGGGCCAGAATAGCTTTTCACCACAGAGTGCACAGAGGTCACGGAGAAGTTCGGGGCGCGGTTAACAGGAAGATGGGAAGGCTGGAAGAAGGGCTTTCGGGTTGTGAAAGGTCAGGCGAACTCCCGCGCTGAGCGACATTCACACGAACCTCGTCATCCCGGCCGTAGCGGAGCGGAGAGCCGGCACGGTCCGCAAGGCGTGGACCTTGCAGTTGGCAAATCACACCCACAGAGCCGTGCGCTCTCAGGAACGGCTCCGTGCTCTCTGTGCACTCCGTGGTGCAACAAGAACCAACGTGGCAATCGGCAAAGCGTCAGGCGGAAAGGGCCTGCCCCAGAGCGGCGAGGAAGGCGTCGTTTTCGTCGGGGCGGCCAACGGTTACGCGCAGGCAGTCGGCGAGCAGGGGATGCGCGCGGCCGACGTCCTTGATCAGGATCCCGGCGTCGCGCAGGGCGGCGAAGGTCGCGTGCCCCTGTCCCGTGTGTACCCGGAACAGGATGAAGTTGGCCTGGCTGGGAAAGACCTGCTCGACGCCCGTCGTCGCACTCAGGCGTTCGCTCAGGCGGTCGCGTTCCTCGACGATGCTCCGCGCCTGGGCATCCAGCGTATCGCGGTGCGCCAGGGCGAAGGCCACCGAGCGCTGGGTCAGGGTGTTGATGTTGTACGGCAGGCGCAGCCGATCCAGCGCGTCGATCCAGGCCGGGGTGCCGGCCAGATAGCCGAGCCGCGCACCGGCCAGCCCCAGCTTGGAGACCGTACGCATCACCATCAACCCATCATCCGCGCCGACCCGCGAGAGGAAGCTGTGGGCGGCGAATGGGGCATAGGCCTCATCAACCACGGTAACCCCCGGATTCGCATCGACGACCGCCTCCACCGTCGCGGCGTCGTCCAGCGTCCCGGAGGGGTTGTTGGGGTAGGCAAGGAACACCACGGCCGGGTTGTGCTCGGCCATCGCCGCGCGCATCGCCTCGAGATCCAGGGTGAAGTCCGCGTTCAGGGGTACGCCGACGAACGGCACGCCCAGCGCCCGGGCCAGCACGCCGTACATCACGAAGGTCGGCTCCGGCGCCAGCACCGGACGCCCGGAACCCGCCACCGCCGTGATCAGGATCTGGATGAGTTCGTCGGAGCCATTGCCGAACATCAACCCGGCCGCCTCGGGCACACCGTAGGCGGCGCGCACCTGTGCGGCCAGCCCCAGTGCCTGGGCGTCGGGATAGCGATTCAGCTGCGGATCGCGCAGGGCCGCCAGCCAGGCGTCTTCCATATCCCCCGGCCAGGGATGCGGGTTCTCCATCGCGTCCAGCTTGATCAGGCCGGTCGCGTCGGCCACCTGGTAGGCCGGCTGCGCCAGCACCTCCGGACGCATCAGGGCGTCCGGGGTCCGGGTCGCACGCGCGGTCATCGACTGCGCAGTTCGGCGGAGCGCGCGTGGGCGGTCAGGCCCTCGCCGTGGGCCAGCGCCGCGGCGGTCTCGCCAAGCTTGGCCGCGCCCTCGGCCGAGCAGTGGATGATGCTCGAACGCTTCTGAAAGTCGTACACGCCCAGCGGCGAAGAGAAGCGCGCGGTACGCGAGGTCGGCAGCACGTGGTTGGGGCCGGCGCAGTAGTCGCCCAGGGCCTCGGAGGTATAGCGGCCCATGAAGATCGCACCGGCGTGGCGCAGCCCGGCATCCAGCATCGCCTGCGGATCGGCTACCGACAGCTCCAGGTGCTCCGGGGCGATGCGGTTGGCCACCGCGACGGCCTCGGCCGAGTCGCGCACCTTCACCAGCGCGCCGCGCTTGTCGAGACTGGTGCGGATGATCTCGGCGCGCGGCATTTCTTCGAGCAAGCGGTCCATGGCCTCGGCCACGCGGTCGAGGAACGCGTCATCCCAGGACAGCAGGATGGACTGGGCCTGCTCGTCGTGCTCCGCCTGGGAGAACAGGTCGGCCGCGATCCAGTCGGGATCGGTCTCGCCGTCGCAGACCACCAGAATCTCGGACGGGCCGGCGATCATGTCGATGCCGACGGTGCCGAAGACCTCGCGCTTCGCCGCAGCGACGAAGATGTTGCCGGGACCGACGATCTTGTCCACCGCCGGGATCGTCTGCGTCCCGTAGGCCAGTGCGGCCACGGCCTGGGCACCCCCCACGGTGAACACGCGATCCACGCCGGCCACGGCGGCCGCGGCCAGCACCAGATCGTTCAGCTCGCCATCCGGGGCGGGCACGACCATCACCAGCAGTTCGACGCCGGCGACCTTCGCCGGGATCGCGTTCATCAGCACCGAGGACGGGTAGGCCGCCTTGCCGCCGGGGACATACAGGCCGACCGAATCCAGCGCGGTCACGCGCTGGCCAAGAACGGTGCCATCCTCGTCGGTGAAGTCCCAGTCCTGCATGAGCTGGTGTTCGGCATAGCGACGGACGCGCGCGGCCGCAGTCTCGAGGGCCTTGCGCTGCTCCGGCGGAATCGACTCCAGCGCGGCCTGCAGCCGCTCGTGGGGGATCTCCAGCTCCGCGACCGCACCGCGATCCAGGCGGTCGAATCTGGCGGTGTAGCGCAGCACGGCGGCATCGCCCTCGGAGCGCACTGCGTCCAGGATCTCGTCGACCGCATCCCGCACACCGGTGTCGGCAACGGACTCCCAGGACAGCAGATGTTCCAGGGCCTGATCGAAATCGGGCTGCTGGGTATCGAGTCGGGCAATGGAGGGCATGGCGTATTCCTCGGTTCAGGCAGGCACGGTAGTCTTGCGGCGCACACGCACGGCGTCGGCCAGGAGGCGCAGGGTGGCCTCGCTGTCATCCCAGCCCATGCAGGCGTCAGTAATGCTCTGGCCGTATTGCAGCGGCCTGCCGGGCAGGATGTCCTGGCGGCCTCCGGTCAGGTGGCTCTCCAGCATGACACCCATGATGCGCCGGTCCCCGCCGGCGATCTGTTCGCCCAGCACACGCGCGACCTCGACCTGCTGCTGCGGATCCTTGCGGCTGTTGGCGTGGCTGCAGTCGACCATCACCATCTCCGGAAGCTCCGCCATGCGCAGTTCCTTGCAGGCCTGCTCGATGCTCTCGGCATCGTAGTTCGGCTGCTTCCCGCCGCGCAGGATGATATGGCAGTCGTCGTTGCCGGTGGTGGAAAAGATCGCCGAGCGTCCAGCCTTGGTCACCGACAGGAAGTGATGCGGCCGCGAGGCGGAACGGATCGCGTCGATCGCGACGCGCAGGCTGCCGTCGGTGGAGTTCTTGAAGCCCACCGGACAGGACAGGCCGGAGGCCAGCTCGCGATGCACCTGGCTCTCGGTGGTGCGCGCACCGATCGCGCCCCAGGCAACCAGGTCCGCGATGTACTGCGGGCTGATCAGGTCCAGGTACTCGGTGGCCGCGGGCATGCCCTTGACCGCCAGATCGCGTAGCAGCCCGCGCGCCACGCGCAGGCCCTTGTTGATGTGGAAGCTGCCGTCCAGGTCGGGGTCGTTGATCAGGCCCTTCCAGCCCACCGTGGTGCGCGGCTTCTCGAAATACACCCGCATCACGATGTGCAGCGCGTCGGAGAGCTCCTCGCGCAGGGTCTTCAGGTGATCGGCATAGTCCAGCGCGGCATCCACGTCGTGGATCGAGCAGGGGCCGACGATCACCTGCAGGCGGTCGTCCTCGCCGTGCAGGATGCGATGGCAGGCCTGGCGGGCCTCGGACACGGTGTCGGCGGCCGCATCGGTGATCGGCAGCTCGTCGCGTACGGTGTCCGGGGCGGACACCTCCTGGATCTCGCGGATTCGCAAATCGTCGGTATCGGCGGTCATGGTGTTCTCGGTTACGTCGTCGCGGGCGTGACGGCCTCCCGCAGGCCCTCGATGAGATTTTGAATGGTTCTATGTCGCATCTTCATGGCTGCCTGGTTCACGATCAACCGGGAACTGATGGGGGTAATCAGCTCCAGCGGCTCCAGGCCGTTGGCCTTGAGGGTGTTCCCGGTATCCACCAGGTCCACGATGTAGTCCGCCAGGCCCACCAGCGGCGCCAGTTCCATCGAGCCGTAGAGCTTGATGATCTCGACCTGCCGACCCTGCTGGGCGAAATAGTTCTGCGTGATATTCACGAATTTGGTGGCGATGCGCAGGCGCTGCTGCGGGTCCGGCTGCTGCCCCGGGCGCCCCGCCAGCATCAGGCGGCATTGGGCAATGTGCAGGTCGAGCGGCTCGTACAATCCGGCGGCGCCATGCTCCATCAGCACGTCCTTGCCGGCCACGCCGATGGACGCCGCGCCATGCTGCACGTAGGTGGGCACGTCGGTGGCGCGCACCACGACGATCTTCACGTCGTCGCGGTTGGTGTCGAGGATCAGCTTGCGCGTCTTGTCCGGGTCTTCCAGCAGTTCGATCCCCGCGCTGGAAAGCAGCGGCAGGGTGTCCTCGAGGATGCGGCCCTTGGACAGGGCGATGGTCAGGGCATTGGGGTCCATCATGGGTCAGGCGTTCGTCCGGTTCCGTGTGAGTCGCATATCAGACCGGTTCGCGACGGATGGTCGCGCCAATCTGGCTCAGTTTCTCCTCGATGCACTCGTAGCCGCGATCGATGTGATAGATGCGGTCCACTTCGGTCTCGCCCTCGGCCACCAGGCCGGCGATGATCAGGCTGGCCGAGGCACGCAGGTCGGTCGCCATGACCGGGGCGCCGACCAGCCTTTCCACACCCTCGACGATCGCGGTATTGCCCTCGATGGTGATGTGGGCTCCCATGCGCTGCAATTCCAGCGCGTGCATGAAGCGGTTCTCGAAGACCGTCTCCACCACCGAGCCCGTGCCCTCGGCCACGGTATTCATCACCATCATCTGGGCCTGCATGTCGGTCGGGAAGGCCGGGAACGGCGCGGTGCGCAGGTTCACCGCCTTCGGGCGCCGGCCTTCCATGTCCAGTTCGATCCAGTCCGGTCCGGTATCCACGCGCGCGCCAGCCTCCACCAGCTTGGCCAGCACCGCATCCAGCAGCTCCGGACGGGTGTTGCGACAGCGCACCCGTCCGCGCGTCACCGCGGCGGCCACCAGGAAGGTGCCGGTCTCGATGCGATCCGGCATTACGTCGTATTCGCAGCCATGCAGGCGCTCCACCCCCTGCACCCGGATGGTATCGGTGCCCGCGCCCTGGATCTTCGCGCCCATGGCGGTCAGGCAGTCCGCCAGGTCGGTCACCTCCGGCTCGCGCGCGGCGTTCTCGATCAGGGTCTCGCCCTCGGCCAGGGTGGCGGCCATCAACAGGTTCTCGGTGCCGGTCACGGTGACCTGGTCGAACACCACGCGGGCACCCTTCAGGCGACCCGCCCGGGCGCGGATATAGCCGCCATCGACGTCGATCTCCGCTCCCAGGGCCTCGAGACCGCGCAGGTGCAGATTCACCGGACGCGACCCGATCGCGCAACCACCCGGCAGCGAGACCTCGGCTTCGCCGAAGCGCGCCAGCAACGGCCCCAGCACCAGGATCGAGGCGCGCATGGTCTTGACCAGATCGTAGGGGGCCACGCACTGGGTCAGGGTGGTCGGGTCGACCTCGATGCGCATGCGCTCGTTGACGGTCAGGCTCACGCCCATGCGCCCGAGCAGTTCCATGGTCGTGGTGACATCCTGCAGGTGCGGGACGTTGCCAATGGTCATCGGCCCGTCCGCCAGCAGGGTGGCGGACAGGATCGGCAACACGGCGTTCTTGGCCCCGGAGATCCAGACCTGACCCTCGAGTCGGTCGCCTCCGGTGATGATCAGCTTGTCCATGGGGTGCCCGGATTCGCCGCCGGACCGACCGTGATCCGGCGAAACACGCCATGATAACGAATCCGCGCGGGCCTCGCCCGTTCGCCCGCCCGCGACACGTTCTGGGCCACTCACGCCACGGAACGGGCCGCGGAGTCGGTGATGATGGACTCCAGGTCGTATAACTCGAGCAACGGTCGCAACCCCTCGGGAAGCGGCTCGAAGACGAGGGTGCACCCCTGCTCGCGGGCCCGCCGCCAGAGGATGACCAGGAAGGCCACGCCGGCGCTGTCGATGCGCCCGGCCTGGGCAAGGTCCATCCGGGCGTGCTCGGGGAGTTGCGCCGTCAGCCTGCGGACCCGTGCCTCCAGCCCGGCCACCGTCGCGAAGGTCAGCGGCCCGCTGACTGCCAGACCGCCTTCATCCGCCCGGATCTGCGCATCACTCACCGGTCGCCGGCCCCATTGTCGGGGGTCACATCCCCGACAGCGTCCTCGATCAGCCCCTCGTCCCCGTCCTCCAGGCGCGCGATCAGGGCATCCAGGCCGTCGCGGTTGATCTCCTCGTTGAAGCGGGTGCGAAAGTTGCCCACGAAGCTGAGCCCCTCGGCCTCGACGTCGAAGACTTTCCATTCGCCGTTCACCGGGCGCAGACGGTAGTTGACCTGGATGTTCGACTGGCCCGAGCCCATCACCACCTCGGTCGCGACGACGGCCATACGCTCGTCCTGGCGCGAGCGGCGTTCGATCACGCGCACGTCCTTGTCCAGATGATCCGCCAGCTGCACCCCGTAGGCCTGCAGCAGGGTATCCCTGAGTCCCTCGGTAAAGCGTTCCCGCTGCTCGTCGGATGCATCGCGCCAGTGGCGCGCGAGGACCAGGCGGGACATGCCTTCGACATCCACTCCGGGCAGGACCTGATCCTCGATCACGCCAATGACGAAGTCGGGGTCCTCCTGGGCGCGTTCCTCGTTGTCGCGCAGCTTGTCGTAGACCGCGTCGATGGACTGCTTGATGATCTCGGTCGGGTTGTCGGCCTGGGCCGGTGCCACCAGCAGAAAGGCCAGCAGCCCCAGCGGCAGGATCCGCATGTAGTCGCGCAACCATGTCATGTCTCTTGCTCCCGGTTTGGATCGTTCTAGGCAAACACTGATTAATGTACACGCTCGCGCTCGAGGCGCTTTCGCGTGCGAACAAGGCGCGGTGACTGCCGTGCAGTCACTCTGCACAAGGGCGCCGCAACGCCGTGCGCATGCGGAAGCGGCCGAGCCCCTTCGTTTATTGAATTGTCGGGTTGGCGCCCCAGGTTCCCCGATCCTGCGTTGCGCCGCTTGCGGGTAGAACCACTACCCGCTGCACGACGCGCCTTGTCTCGGAAACCTGGGGTGCCAACGCGAGTGTGTACATTAATCAGTGTTTGCCTAGGCGCTCAGTCGCTTCCCATATTGGTCATGAAACGGCCGATGAGGTTCTCCAGCACCAGCGCCGACTGGGTGAACATCACTTCGTCACTGTCCTGCAGGGTCTCGGTGTCGCCGCCCGGCTCCAGCGCAACGTACTGCTCGCCCAGCAGCCCTGCGGTATGGATGGCGGCCTGGGTATCCATCGGCAGGTAGTCGTGCTCCGAGCGGATCGCCAGGGTCACCTCGGCACGAAAGCGCTCCGGATCGTAGCGGATATCCGCGACCCGGCCGATGCGTACGCCCGAAACCGTGACCGGGGCCCGCGTCTTGAGGCCGCCGATGTTGTCGAAATAGCCCGTCACCGTGTAGGTGTCGCGATCATGGTAGTCGGTCACATTGCTGACTTGGACCGCCAGGTAGAACAGCGCCCCGATGCCCAGGAGCACGAAGGCGCCGACCGCCAGTTCGAAGAAACGTACCTGCATTATTGCCACCTGTCCTGGGTAAACACCGTTTGGTCAGCCCGCGCCGAACATCAGCCCGGTCAGGATGAAATCGAGGCCCAGCACCGCCAACGACGCGACCACCACGGTCTGGGTCGTCGCGCGCGAGATGCCCTCGGAGGTCGGCTGCGCGTTGAAGCCCTGGAACACCGCGATCCACGTCACCACGAAACCGAACACAACGCTCTTGATCACGCCGGAGAGCACATCCTCGTTCCAGTCGGTCACCGACTGCATCTGCGAGAAGTAGGCCCCGCTGTCCACCCCCAGAAGGCCGACCCCGACGAGGTAGCCGCCCATCACACCCACGGCACTGAAGATCGCGGCCAAAAGCGGCATGGACAGGAACCCGGCGACAAAGCGCGGCGCGAAGGTTCGGCGATAGGGGTTCACCGCCATCATCTCCATCGCCGAGAGCTGTTCGGTGGTCTTCATCAGCCCCAGCTCCGCGGTCAGAGCGGAGCCGGCGCGCCCGGCGAACAGGAGCGCGGTGACCACCGGCCCCAGCTCGCGCACCAGCGACAACGCGACCACGCCGCCCAGGGCCTCGGCGGCGCCAAAGTTCACCAGCGTGATGTAGCCCTGGTACGCGAGCACCATGCCGACAAACAGCCCCGAAACGATGATGATCAGCAGCGAGCGCACGCCCACCGAGTACACCTCGGCGAGCGTCAGGCCAAAACGGCGGAGGACAATGTCCAGGCTGGCCAGCACCCGCATCAGGAAGACGAATGCGCGACCGAACACCACCAGCGCGTTGATCGTGGCCCGCCCCACCGAGGCGATCGCGTCAGTCATCGCGGTGCTCCCCCTGCCCCAGCAGGTCGTCGCGGTAGGACGCACCCGGGTAATGAAACGGCACCGGCCCGTCCGGACGCCCCTGCAGGAACTGCGCACTCCAGTCGGAGGCGCGCGCCTCCAGTTCGTCCGGCGGCCCGGCATCCACTACGCGGCCATCGGCGATCAGCACCACTTGGTCGGAGATCGCCATCGCCTCGGTCACATCATGCGAAACCAGCACACTGGTGAGTCCCAGGCTTTGATTGGTCCGGCGGATCAGGCTGACGATCTGACCCATCGTGATCGGATCGAGCCCGGCGAAGGGCTCGTCGTAGAGAATCAGGCCGGGGTCCAGCGCGATAGCCCGCGCCAGGGCGACGCGCCGCGCCATGCCCCCGGACAGCGAGGCCGGGTCCAGGTCGCGCGCGGCGCGCAGCCCCACCGCCTCGAGCTTCAGCAGCACCAGCGCGTGCAGCACATCCTCCGGCAGGTCGGTGTGCTCGCGCAGCGGAAACGCCACGTTCTCGAACACCGAAAGGTCCGTCAGCAACGCACCGCTCTGGAACAGCATGCCCATGCGCTTGCGCAGGGCGTACAGCCGCCGTGTGGAGAGCTTTGCCACCTCCTGGCCATCCACCCAGATGCGGCCCTTGTCGGGGCGTAGCTGGCCGCCGACCAAGCGCAACAGCGTGGTCTTGCCGCTGCCGCTGGGGCCCATCACGGTCGTCACCTGTCCGCGCGGGATGCGCATCGAGAGGTCATCGAAGATCACCTTGCGCCCGCGCCGGAAGCGCAGGTTCTCGATCACGATATGCGGACTGTCTTCCACTGCCGGGTCAGCCACGCGCGCTCCTCACCCTTAAGGAAACACTGACGAATGTACACGCTCGCGCTCGAGTCGCTTTTGCGTGCGAACAAGGCGCGGTGACCGCCGTGCAGTCATTCCGCACAAGGAAGCCGCAACGCCATGCGCGTGCAAAAGCGGCCGAGCCCCT
>NZ_JAWLFK010000108.1:0-2556 GCF_041685615.1 Thioalkalivibrio sp. | reverse complement strand
GTAGCTGTCCCATACAGAGAAGCATTGACGGGCGAAACGGACCTTCCAGCTTTCCAGCCCGCTCGCTCGGGACTGGCACGGAATCCATCCCAGGTTGCGCTTCTTGCCCGGGAGAGGCGCCCGCGCAGCGGGCTCCACTTGAACTGGGTCCGGGGCCTCGCCTGCACAGCGATGACTTCCTGGATCGTGGCGGAGCCGATGATCCCGCCACGCTGCGTGTCGATGCCCGCCGTTACGTTCTGGACGTCGAGTCAGACCGCCCCATGCCCTGGATCCAGCCCACGTCCAGTATCGGTACATGTCGTGCCTCATAGGCCATTTCGCTGGGGAGGTTTCAGAGCTGGCCGGTCTCGACCGCCATCCGATCCAGCTACCTTGGCGTGGCGGTCTTTCACCCAGCACGCTGAAGGGCCTGATCACGGTGTGCGTGGCAGGCATGACGTCAGGATACAAGTAAATTGGGCGCGAATCCTCCCATGGTTAAAGCCAGAGACTTCCCGTGCCCTTTTGGTACATCGGAGAACGAATCGGCGGGCGACTTACGAGGCGATCCTGGAACGACCCGGTGACGCGATCGACTCCCGGGCGCTGGCGTGCCACCATTTGGCGCCTACCAATGGGTGGAGGCGGGTCACGGAAGGGCCGCTAAGGATAGCGTTGGGCTTGTTTCAGCCAGGGGTCGTGGTGTTGCATGGCGCTCACTTGGGGTCGCTGCGCACCTGGCTGGGGGATGGATGCGCCGGGCACCCCTGACCACGCTGGAAGACGAAAACATGCCGGTGCAGCACAACTACCTGCACGGTGGCACACGGAGAGCAGCGCGGTTCGGATGTAGGGAGTGGAGATCTTCACCGGCAGGGTCATGCAGGGTCATCTCGAGATGAGGCATGGATGATCGAGTTTCCCCGCCGATGGATTTCGTTGATTTCGCGGCCCCGCTACCGGGGCTTCGGCGGGAGGGTTACTGCCACGGGCACCAATTTCATGGAGAAGAATGCACGGGTCATGAACTGCCCTCTGCTCCCCGACAGTGCGCCCGGATAAACGCGTGGATCGTGGCGCACTGTCTGCAAGCAGGTTGACGCGAAGGGTGGCCACTGCGCTCTCACCGACCGGTTGTCACAGTTTCATCTTCCTGTCACACGCGAGTGCCAGAATCCGATCTCGCACTAGCGTTGTGTTGAATCCGAAAAGAGGAATTCTCTGATGAAACCGTTTGCTGCATCCACAATTGGCCTAGCCGTCATCATGGCTGCCTCCGTTGGCTCCGCCCATGCCCGTGACCAGATCCGCATCGTCGGTTCGTCTACTGTCTTCCCGTTCTCGAGCTACGTCGCCGAAGAGCTGGGCTCGACCACCGATTGGCCGACCCCGGTCATCGAGTCCACTGGTTCCGGCGGTGGCATGAAGATCTTCTGTGAAGGCAAGGAACTGGACACGCCGGATTTCACCAACGCGTCGCGCCGCATGAAGCCCTCCGAGTTCGAGCGCTGCCAGGAAAACGGCGTCACCGACATCACCGAAGCGCTGATTGGCTATGACGGCATCGCCTTCGCCCAGAGCAACAAGAACGACAGCGCCGCGTTTACCCGTGAGCAGATCGCGATGGCGCTGCTTGAGCAGGTGCCGGTCGACGGTGAGCTGGTCGACAACCCGTACAAGAAGTGGAGCGATATCGATTCATCGCTGCCGGACCGCGAGATCCGTGTCTACGGCCCGCCGACCACCTCGGGTACTCGTGACGCTTTCGAGGAGCTGGTTCTCGAGGCCGTGACCGAAGAGATGGAAGCCTACGGTAACGAAGGCTATGCCAACCTGCGCAAGGACGGTGCCTACGTCGATGCGGGCGAGAACGACAACCTGATCGTTCAAAGGCTCGACAAAGACACCGACGCCTTCGGCATCTTCGGCTACTCCTTCCTCGACGAGAACAGCGACAAGCTGATCGGTTCGAGCATCGACGGTGTGGATGCGGAGCCGGAAGCCATCAGTTCGGGTGACTACCCGGTTTCCCGTTCGCTGTGGTTCTACATCAAGAACAGCCATGCCGACGACGTCCCGGCAATGGACGACTACGTCGAGCTGTTCATGAGCGACAAGATGATCAGCGATCTGGGCTACCTCAAGGGCATCGGCCTGATCACCTTGCCGCAGGCGGAACTCGAGGAATGGCAGGATCGGGTTGGCGAGCGCACCAAGCTGAAGAAGTCCGATCTCGAGTAAGCGAAGGAACCTCTTCCTCAGGGATGGGGGAGAGGATGATGGGGAAAGGATGCCCCCCAGGGATGGGGAAAGCCGGTGGGTCGCCCGCCGGCTTTCTCTTGTCGCAAGCGTTTGGTGTTTCGGTTACCGAACGCTTGCAACAGGAGCTTGGTTCCCAATAATGGGCCGCTTTGGACTATCCACCCGGGCTTGCGCGGCGACGCCGTGGCGTTGCACGAAACGATACGGAAAGCGCTGAAATGCAGACCGACCAGATACTGATGACGTTCTTTGCCGGGGTGCTGCTCCTCGGGGTGCTGGGGTTCTTCCTCGGCCGCTCCAAGGCCACTCGGG
>NZ_JAWLFK010000020.1:0-39591 GCF_041685615.1 Thioalkalivibrio sp. | reverse complement strand
TCGTCCTGGGTGAGGCAGGCGCTGATCTCGGTCCCCACGGCCACCCGCGCGGCCCCGGTCAGGGTAGCAAAGTCCACCAGGAGGTCGGGATGGAAGGCCCCCGCACGATCCAGCAGGTCAGCCAGCACCAGACGCCCCTCGGCGTCCGTGTTGTCGATCTCGATGCGCTTGCCGTTGCGCGCGGTCACGACGTCCCCCGGCCGGAAGGCCCCGGCGCCGATGGCATTCTCCACCGCGCCGACCAGCACGGTCAGCCTGAGAGGCAGGTTCTGCGCCATGATCAGCCGCCCGAGGCCCAGCACGATGGCCGCCCCGCCCATGTCCTTCTTCATCTGGCGCATCGAATTGCCGGGCTTGAGATTCAGCCCGCCGGAATCGAAGCACACGCCCTTGCCCACCAGCACCAGCGAGGGCGCGTCCGGCGGCCCCCAGGTCAGCTCGATCACCCTTGACCCATGCTGGCTCGCCGCGCCGACCGCATGGATACAGGGAAAGTCCTGTTCCAGCTTGTCGCTGTCACTGACCACATGCAGGCTGCAGCCGAATTCCTCGGCCAGTTCCCGCGCCTTCAACGCCAGGTTGGCCGGCATCATGTCGGACGCCGGGGTGTTGATCAGGTCACGGCTCATGCCGATGGATTCCACAAAAGCCAGTACCCTGGCCTGATCCGCACCCTCTGGCCAGACCAGCCGGGGAACGCGTGCCGAGGCCTCGCGGTAGCGGTCAAAGCGATAGCGCCCGAGTCCCCACCCGATCGCGGCGAGGTTCTGGATTTCGGGATCCAGAAATTCCGTCTCCAGGCGATAGTCTCCCGCGCCCAGGGATTCCGCCGCGCCTGCCAGCATCCAGATCGGGGTCTCCGCATCAAAGCCGGCCAGGACCCCTCCCAGACCGCCCTCTGCGTTCGGGACGCGCAGGGTGGCCCCCGGCTCCGCCTCAAATCCGGAGGCTTCCACCCATTTGCCCCAGCTGGCCGGGGCACTCTCCAGGCGGTCCGCGAGTGACTCGCGGCTGACCGGGATCAGTGGAACAGCGGTTTCCGACGATGCAACAAAAACAGAATCCACGGGGCTTTCCTCGACAACGATTCAAAGCCTTCATAATACGCACCTTGTCGATCCCCCGGGATCGCGCCTCCCAGGGAAACCCCGACCCATACAGGACGTGACCATGACGCCAGCGCTGGAAATTCGCGGGCTGAAGAAGACCTACAAGAACGGATTCGAGGCCCTCAAGGACATCGACCTCGAGGTGGCACCGGGCAGCTTCTTCGCCCTGCTCGGCCCCAACGGGGCCGGCAAGTCCACGACCATCGGCATCATCACTTCGCTGATCAACAAGACGGCCGGAACCGTCAAGGTCTTCGGTCACGATCTCGACACCGACCTGCAAGGGGTTAAACGCTCCATTGGGCTGGTGCCGCAGGAATTCAATTTCAACAACTTCGAGCCAATTGGCGAGATCGTGGTCAACCAGGCCGGCTACTACGGCATCCCGCGCCGCGAGGCCTGGGAGCGCTGCGAGCACTACCTGCACGAACTGGGCCTTTGGGAGAAGCGCAAGGACATGGCGCGCACCCTCTCCGGCGGCATGAAGCGGCGCCTGATGATTGCGCGCGCCCTGGTTCACGAACCGAGGCTCCTGATCCTCGACGAGCCCACCGCCGGCGTCGATATCGAACTGCGCCGTTCCATGTGGGACTTTCTTACCCGGATCAACACCGACGGGCGCAGCATCATCCTGACCACGCACTATCTCGAGGAGGCGGAAACACTCTGCCGCAACATTGCGATCATCGACGACGGCGGGATCGTCGAGAACACCACGATGAAGCAGCTTCTGGCCAAGCTCGAGACCGAGACCATGGTGCTGGATCTCAGCGAGCCTCCGCCCGGCATCCCGCGGGATGCCCCGATCGTCCTGCGTCAGATCGACGAGTTGACGCTGGAAGCGGACATCCGCCGTGGCCAGCATTTGAACGACCTGTTCCGCGTGCTGGATCAGGCCGGAATCCGCGTTCAGAGCATGCGCAACAAGTCCAACCGGCTGGAGGAGTTGTTCATCCGCATGACCCGCCCCGGTCAGAGCCCCAGTCACCTGACACCCGGGGCCAGCGGCACCACCGAGCAGCCGGAGAACCAGGCATGAGCGACTCGCACCTGCGCCACTACTGGACGGCTTTCCGCACCATTGTCACCAAGGAGGTCCTGCGTTTCGCGCGGATCTGGGTGCAGACGGTCCTGCCACCGGTGATCACCACCGCGCTGTACTTCATCATCTTCGGCGGCCTGATCGGCGAGCGCATCGGGGACATGGAAGGCTACCGATACATGGACTTCATCGTGCCCGGCCTGATCATGCTGGCGGTGATCACCAACAGCTATTCCAACGTGGTGTCGTCATTCTTCGGTTCCAAGTTCCAGCGCCACATCGAGGAGTTGCTGGTCTCGCCCATCCCCAACAGCGTGATCATCCTCGGATTCATCTTCGGCGGCGTGGCCCGCGGCCTGTCGGTGGGCGTTGCGGTGCTGCTGGTCTCGCTGTTCTTCAGCCCGCTCAGCATTCACAACCCACTGGTGATGCTGGTCATCGTGCTCATGACTTCCGTCCTTTTCGCCCTGGCCGGACTGATCAACGGCGTGTTTGCGCGCACCTTCGACGACATCGCCATCGTCCCCACCTTCGTATTGACGCCGCTGACCTACCTGGGCGGGGTGTTCTACTCCATCAGCCTGCTGCCGGAGTTCTGGCAGGGGGTCTCCATGCTGAATCCGATCCTCTACATGGTCGACGCCTTCCGCTACGGCAGCCTGGGTCACAGCGACTTCCCGATCGCCATGTCGTTTGCGATCATTGCCGGCTTCATCGCCGTCTTCTACGGCGTCGCCCTGGTACTCCTCAATCGGGGCGTAGGAATTCGATCCTGAGGCACATCGGCGGCGAAACCGCCTGCGGGCGCCTTCCGACGGTGTTTATTGCCCGAAAAAACGTGGTATAAAGCGGAAACTCTCCGGGGCAAGGGCCATATGGGTTACAGCAGAAAGACATCGCATTTCTTTCTGGCGGGCACCGCCGGACTCGCCATCCTGGTGGGTACCAGCCTCCTGCTCGCCTCCCAGCCTGCCGAAACGTCCCAGCCGCTCCCGATCGGTGGCGGCAGCCCACTGTCCCCCGCCAACCTGTCACCGGTACAGTTGGATCACCCGGCCGGCGGCGCGCCGATCGGCCCGACCGGGCCAACTTCGTTCGATGAAGGCGCCCGGACGGTTGCGTTCGCGACCGACATGACCGACGAGTCCACCTCCCGCTTCGACGACACCACCGTCGATCCCGACCCCGAGGCCCCGACCTCCTACGAGACCTTCGACCTCGATGGAGATGACGATGCCGACTCTGTCTCCGAGGCGGAGGCTACCGAAGGCGAGTGGCACAGCCACACCCTGAAGGACGGCGAGCGCCTGACCGGACTCTGGGAGCACGAATGGGATCTGCCCCTGGCAACCCTCTACCGCCTGCTGGATGAAGACGACAACGCCTCGATCCTGAACCGGGTACGCCCCGGCCAGCAGATCGAGTGGCAGGTCGATGACGAGGGCTACCTGACCCGGATGCGCCTGTGGACGTCCCGCGCCAGCGGGCATGAATGGATCCGCGAGGCCGATGGCTGGGACTTCGAGCGCACGGAAGTCGAGAACGGTCGCGAGGTCAGCCACCTGATCATCAGCGCGGAGCTCGACGGCAACATCGCCTCGGCCCTGACCGAACGCGCCGATATCTCCCCGGCGGCCGCCAACGCCCTTGCCGTGCTCCTGGACCGTTACCTGCCGGTACGCACGCACGCACGCACCGGAGACGAGTTCACGCTACTGGTGGAGCAGGAAACGCTGGTCGATGACGATACCCCGCTCGACCTGCGTCTGCTCGCATTCGACTACGAGGGCGAACGCATCGAAATCCGCGCGGCACGCAACGTGAACGGGCGGTTCTACACCCCCGAGGGCGAGAGCCTGCTTCCGCCGTTCGATCGCCGCCCGTTTGCCGGCAACCATCGCATCAGTTCCAGCTTCAACCCGCGTCGTCGCCATCCAGTCACCGGGCGGGTCGCCCCGCACCACGGGACGGACTTCGCCATGCAGGTGGGCACCCCGATCCTGGCGCCGGCCGACGGTCGTGTCACCCGGGTGGAGAATCATCCCTACGCCGGGCGCTTTATCGTCATTGAACACGGACAGGGCTACTCCACGCGCTACCTGCACCTGGAACGTCAGCTCGTGCAGCCTGGCCAGACCGTGGAGCGTGGCGACCGTATCGCCCTGTCCGGCAACTCCGGGCGCAGCACCGGACCCCACTTGCATTACGAAATTCACGTGAACAGCCAGCCGCAGAACCCCATGCGCGTGGAACTTCCGGAAAGCGATGCCCTGGAAGGCGACGAGCTCGACCGATTCAAGTCCATTAGCCAGACACTGCTGGCGCAGCTCGACAACGGGGTTCGCAACCAGCAGGTCGCGTTCACCTCCTTCGAAGAACTGACGCGCTGAAGAGCTAACCCGCCCACCCTCTGTACCGCTCGCGGAGCGCAGAACCCTGCGCTCCGCCGGCCTTCCCGGATCCGTGACCTCCCACTCCCCGCGCCCGCTCCTCGACTGGGCACGCCTCGAATGGCGTGACGGCATGCCCTATGCCGTCGACTACGGGGACGGCTACTTCGGCTCCCGCGACCCCCGGGCGGAGGTCCAGGAGGTCTTCATTGAGGCCAACCGGCTGCCCGAACGTTTCGCGAGATGCCGGCACTTCGCCATCGGCGAGACCGGCTTCGGCACCGGCCTGAACCTCCTGCAGACCCTGCAACAATGGCGCCGACATGCGCCTCCGGACGCCTTTCTGTCGCTACTGAGCCTGGAGGCCCATCCCCTTTCACCGGAAGATCTCGAGAGAATCCATGGTTACCTGGGGCTGGATGATCCCGACAGCCGGGCCCTCCGCGAGCAGTACCCGCCGCCGATTCCGGGACTGCACCGCATCGATTTCCCCGGTGCCCGGGCGGTGCTGACCCTTGGCCTGGGCGATGCGGCACCTCTGCTGGCCCAGGTCCGGGGCCATATCGATGCCTGGTTCCTCGACGGCTTCGCGCCCCGCAACAACCCCGCACTGTGGAATACCGGCGTATTCCGCCAGGTCGCCCGTCTGTCCCGTCCCGGGGCGACATTCGGAACCTACACCGCCGCGGGGCAGGTCCGGCGCGACCTGGAAGCCGTCGGGTTCACGGTGCAGCGGGTGACCGGCCACGGGCGCAAGCGCGAACGCCTGACCGGCACCTTCCAGGGACTGCGGGTGGCTCCATCACCACCTGTCGCCCATGAGCTTCACCACGTAGCGGTGGTGGGCGCGGGCCTCGCCGGGCTCGCCACCGCTCATGCCCTGCAACGTCGCGGCATCCGCGCGACGATCCTCGACCCGGACGGCATCGCGGGGGGCGCCTCCGGCAATCCCGCCGCCGTGCTGCTGCCGAATCTCCATCCCCGGGACACCGAGCTGAACGATCTCGCCCTGGCCGGAATGCGCCGGACCCGTGCCCTGATCGACCAGATGGAAGGCACAACCAGAGAGAGGCTTCGCCTGGCATCGGGAGTGGCCTTCCACGGGATCAGCACCCACGGCCAGAAACGCGTCGCGCGGCTGCGCGAGGCCGGCGGCGCGGGCACCAGCCTGCTGCTGGACCCGGAGGGCCCGCGCTGCGCCGATGCGCCCCATGTCTACTACCCGCAGGGTCTGGCGGTAGACATGGCGGCCCTGTGTCGCGCCCTGGCCCGTGCTTTGCCACCCGTGCGGACGGAGGTGGTGACCGGGGTCGAGCCGGGAGCCGCCCCGGATGGAGGCGTGCGTCTGGAGACCTCTGCGGGGACGGAAACATTCGACGCCATCGTCCTGGCCAATGCCGCCGGTCGCGGGCGGTCCCTGTGTCCGGAACAGGCGGCGATCTCGACCGTGACCGGACAGATGACCCGCATTGCAGCACCCCTGCCCGACTGGGGCGGATACGTCGCCACCGGTCAGGGCTACTGCATCCCGGGGCCGGGCACCAGCGCCTGGATCGGTGCCACGTACCGCCGCACCGAAGGCGCAGGCGACGCCCGCGACCCCTCGCCTCTCGCCGAGGACGATGCGGCGAACCTGCGCCACCTTGCCTGGGTTCCGGGCCTCGAGCATGCCGAAGCCATCCAGGTCCTGGAACACTGGGCCGGCGAGCGGGCCGTCGTGCGGGACCGGCTGCCGCTCGTCGGGCACAGCCGGCTGGACCGGAACGGTCGTATCCTGCTGAACCTCGCTCACGGCTCGCGGGGCCTGCTCTATGCCCCCTTGGCGGCCGAATGGCTCGCCGACCATCTGCTGGGGCTGATCGAACCCCTCGAGGCGACCACCGCGGCGCGTCTCGACCCTGCCCGGCACGCGGATCAGAGCCCGGGCGGTTCCTCCGAGGCATAGGCCACGCCACCCCGGGCAGCGGCCTTGACGCGATACATCGCGTGGTCCGCCGCCATCACCAGGTCCGCGAGGCGCTGGCCGTCCCCCGGATAGAACGCGACGCCGATGCTGCAGGACAGGGACTGCTCCACCACCTCCATCTGACCGGGATGGAGCTCGAAGGGCTCGCTGAATGCCCCTCGCAGACGTTCCACCAGGCCCCGGGCCTCCTCCGGCCTTTGCAAAGGAGCACTGAGCACAATGAATTCGTCACCCCCCAGGCGAACCAGCAGGTCATCCGGGCGCAGGCTGCTGGCCAGGCGCCGGGCCAGCTGGCGCAGCAACTCGTCCCCCACCGCGTGGCCGTACTGGTCGTTGACCGGCTTGAAGCGGTCCAGATCGATGAACAACAGAGCCAGCTGGCCTTCCTTACGATCCGCTCGGGCGGCCAGCCGCGGGAATGCCCGCTCCAGCGCCGCCCGGTTGGCCGTCCCGGTCAATGGATCCTGCCAGGCGAGGGCCCGCATGCGATCCTCGAGCTGCTTGCGTTCGGTGACGTCCAGTGCGTGCCATACCACGGCGGACGTGCCTTCAAAGGGCGTGTGAATCGGCCGCACGCGCGCCTCGTACCAGCGAGTCTCCTCCGGCGCGAGGTCGGGGTCACCCCCGTGAAACGCACTGGCCTGAAGGCGATACTGGATCTCCTGCATCCGGCCTTCGCGCAATGCCCGCCGCACCAGGCCCGAAAAGCGCCGGGCCACCTCGTCCGGCAGCAACTCCGAGAGGCTGTGCCCCGCCGCAGAGGTGCGTGGGTCGCGGCCTCGTCGGGCCGCTCCGAACACGCGCAACACCAGGCCGTCCTCGGCAATCACGAGGGCATCGCCCGGCATGGCCTCGAACAGCGCGTCCTGCAGATCGCGCGCATCGCTGAGGGCGTTGAAAAGCATTCGATTGTCGTGCACATCGACGAAACTCAGCAGACAGGCCTGCTGCCCCTCCCAGTCGATCGGCACCCAGCGCAGCAGGTGGAAACGCTGGTCCCCGCCCGACGTCCGCACGCGGATCTCGCGCCCACGGGGTTCGTGCGGCACACCCATAGTGGAAAAGTCCAGCTCCGGGGGCAGGCGCGCACGGTCGTCGGGGTGGAACACGTCCAGCGTGGAGAGGGCCTGGCCGGGTGTTGGCGCCACCCCGGTCATGCGCTCGAAGGCCGGATTGGCCCACAGGATCCGCGGTCCGGCGACCACCAGCGTCGCGTCCTCCAGACGATTGACCAGCGCCTGGTAACGCGTCAGGGCGTCCCGGCGTTGACGCATGCCCTGCCCAATGCGGAAGGTATAGCCGCTGACCGCCACTAGCCCCACAACCCCCAGCACCCACCATGTCGCCGGCCGGGCCGTAGCCGATGGGTTCGGAAGCGGCTCGGCCGCCATACGCCACTGCCCGCCGGCAAAATTCACATCGAATTCCAGCGACGCGTCGGACACATCGATCTCGCCCGGATTGTAAAAAACCTCGCCCTCGGCACCGGTACCGTCCCGGCCACGAAGTGCCACCTGCAGCCGGTCGGGCCCCGGGTCGAGACCGGCCTGCTGCAACAGCGTGTCGAAGTCCAGCGCGATGCTCGACAGGCTCCATGGATTGGCCGGGGCGGGACCGTCTTCCGGTTCGGTCAGGACAGGGGCCCGCACCAGGAGCCCCTGTCCGCCCTGTGCCAGTGGCCACGGGCCGGCGACGACCGTCTCGCGTCTCTCCAGCACGCGGTGAAAGGAGGCGGACTGCTGCGGATGCTGCGCCAGGTTGAGCCCGATGGCCCCCTCGTTACCGTCACGCGGGTAGACCAGTTCGAGAATCTCGCCACGCGCCAGGGTCAGGGATCGAATCAAATCGGATTGACCGCGATACAGCCGCTCCGCGGCACGGGCAAAGTCGTCCTCGTCCAGATCGGGGTGTACATAGGCATAGGCGGCGAGCCCGATCGTCGCATGCACCGTGGCGTTGAGCACACTTTCCAGGCGCGACCGAAGGCTGTTCGCCTCGGTCAAGAGGGTCTGCTGATGCCGTTCGGCCATCTGCTGCTTCCAGCCATGATCGATCGCCAGGAACAGCAACGCGAACAGTGCCCCCGCAAGAAGCGCCGCAACCACCGAGCCCGTGACGTGAGGCTCGGTGGTACGGACCCGTGTCGAAGACGTGGCCTCGCGGGAATCCGGTTCTTCCGTCGTGTCCGGGGGTGGGCTCATGCCGGGTCGTTTCAGGCTCGCAGAGGATCCTACTATGCGCCATTGGCCGGCGGACGGAAACGGTGAAACGGCCGCGCGCGTAAGGCCCCTTCACGGAAACTCCCCGTCCTGGTATCACTGCACCGCCGGTATCGGCGAGGCGGAGACGCGTGTGTCGCGTCCCTCGCCCCGTTCTGGGCCATCACCGGAGCGACGGAGCGCGGGGCATAACGATTGGTGGGGACGGCCGGAGTCGAACCGGCACGGGCTTGCGCCCAGCGGATTTTAAGTCCGATGCGTCTACCAGTTCCGCCACGCCCCCGGAGCGGCCGCATCATACCGCGCGTGCCGGGACACCGCACCCGCGCCCGGCGTATCTACTCCGATTCCGCCGCAGACATCTCCGCGACTGGCAACGGCACATGCAGCGACGCGGCGATCGCGCGCAGCAACTCCACTTCCGCGATCACCGTCTCCCCGCCATGGGTGATCGTGGCCAGCATGGCGGTAACCAGGCGCTGCTTGTCGGCCGGGCGCAGGGCATCGAGTGCCTCCAGTACGCGATCGAGGCCGTCGGCCCAGGTCGACGCATCGGCCGCCGCCTCGAGCGCCGCCGCAATCCCGTCATCGTCCGGATCCTCGATCGCAAGGGCCACGAGCCCCGCGCGCAGGGCCCCCCGCCCCTGCTCGGGATGGTCCGGATGGCCGTGGTGAGCGAGCACGGCGAGGACATCCCGGGCATGGCTGGCCTGGTGATCCAGACGTTGCCGCCCGCCGGGGCGGGCGCGCGCGGGCTGATCCAGATCGCGAAGCTGACGCCGCAGCAGGCGCCCCGTGGCATATTCGAAGGCCGACACCCGCCCATCGGCGCGGATCAGCTCGTCGATCAGCGTTTCCAGTGCCTGACGCTCCTCGCGCGGGCGGTGCCGCACGACCGGGAAGCTCATCTCCAGCAGCGGGATCCGCAGGTCCGGGCGCAGTGCCGGTTCGGCATCAAGCAAGGTGCGCACCCGGGATTCACTCTCGGCACCCCGCCTCGCGGTAATACGCAGCAATTGATGGTCCCGCACGTCCGGATCGGAACTGATCAACAGATAGAGCAGCACCTCCACACCCCAGGCATCGGAATGCGCGGCGCGTTCCAGCGGTCCGGGCATCGCCGCCACCAGGAGTCCGGCACCGAGAATCTGCGCCAGCCCCGGATCGCCAATGTTCTCCATCAGTTGTTCCGGGTTCAGAAACATGTTGCCGGGCTCGGCCGCCGGCTCGCGTTCGCGCGCCTCGGCCTCGGCCCGGGCCTCCTGTTCCGTACGGCGGGTCTGCGCATCCTGCTGCATCTGCTCGCGGATCGTCTCCAGCTCCTCCGGATCGAACCCCGGCTCGATCGCCTGGATGCGCCGGACCAGCGGCGGATGCGTCGCGAACATCTGCCCCAGCGCACCGGAGGCAAACAGCATGTGCCCGACCTCTTCGGTATCCGCGCGCAGCGCCGCCTGCCCCGCACCGATCTTCTTCAGCGCCCGCGAAATGCCATCCGGTTGCCGGGTAAACTGCACGGCCGAGGCATCCGCCAGGTATTCCCGCTGGCGCGACACGGATGCGCGAATCCAGCGCCCGAAAAACAGCCCGATATAACCCACCACGATCAATGCCAGCCCAGCGGCGACGATGCCCCCGGCATTGCGGTTGTTGCGCGACAGGCGCATGGCGAGCAGCACGCGCTGGCCAATCAGGGCCATCACCAGAATCCCGAACAGCATACCCATCAGGCGGATATTCAGGCGCATGTCGCCGTTCAGGACGTGCCCGAACTCGTGCGCCACCACGCCCTGCAGCTCGTCGCGATCCAGATGTTCCAGCGTCCCCCGGGTCACGGCGACCGCCGCGTCATCCGGTGAATACCCCGCCGCGAAGGCGTTGATGCCCGCTTCCTCCTCCAGGACGTAGACCTCGGGCACCGGCACGCCGGACGCGATGGCGATCTCCTCCACCACGTTCATTAGCCGCCGCCGCAAAGGGTCGCGGGTATCCCCGTCTATACGCGTCCCGCCCAGTTCGCGGGCGACGGTGCCCCCGCCATCGCGAAGGCCGAGGGTGCGGTAGAGACTGCCCAGCCCGATCAGTCCCACCGTCAGCACGGTCGTCCAGACCACCACGCCGACGTTGCGGGACAGGAAGTCCCGGGTCAGCCAGGGTTCGCCGGACGCCACCGGCTCCGCCTGGCCGAACAGCACCAGCACGATCGCGTTCATCACCAGTACGATCGCCAGCACGGCCAGGCCGAACAGGAACAGCAGCCAGCGGGTCCGGCGCTGCGCCCGGTCCTGATGCTCGAAGAAATTCATGGCGCCCCGGCAATCAGGAGAAGTTGACTTGCACGGGCTCGCGCTTCTGCGGATCCTCGATCTCCAGCAACTGCGCCGGACGGAAGCCGAAGTTATTGGCGATCAGGCTGTTCGGAAACATCTCGCGCAGGATGTTGTATTGCATGACGGCATCATTGAAGGCCTGGCGGGCATAGGCGACCCGGTTCTCGGTGCTGGTCAGCTCTTCCGACAACTGCATCATGTTCTCGTTGGCCTTGAGGTCGGGATAACTCTCCGACAGGGCGAACAGCCTTCCCAATGCACCGGAAAGCCCCTGTTCCGAGCTCGACAGCTTGCGCACGGCGTCGGCGTTGGTCGGATCGCCCGCCACTTCCTGCAGGCTCTGCTGGGCCTGATTTCGCGCCTGGATGACGGCCTCCAGGGTATCCCGCTCGTGGCCCATGTAGCGTTCCGCGACCTTGACCAGATTGGGAATCAGCTCGTAACGACGGGTCAGCTGAACATCGATCTGCGCAAAGGCATTCTTGTAGCGGTTACGCGAGGTCACCAGGCGGTTGTAGGTCCATACCCCCCATATCACCAGCAGAACCAGTATCGCCAGTACCACCCAGGTCATATCCATGCGGCCGCTCCTTATCGGTTGTCGGTCCGAGTGTACGCGGGAATGCACTCGCCATCACACGCGGGCAGACGCCGTCCGGTCGCCTGTTTTAAGCTTGCGATGGTCCCTTCCCGGAAGCACGCATGAATCTCTCCACCCTCCTTGGCATCCTCGGCAGCCTGCTGGTGTTCGGCAGCGTCATCGCGTTCTCCTCGCAGGACCTTGACGCCTTCCTGAACCTGCCCGGCCTCGGCATCGTGTTGGGCGGCACCATCGCGGCCACGCTGATGAGCTACCCCTTCCATGAAGTGATGCGCGTGTTTCGCGCGGGCGCCAACGCGATCCGCGAGGAGCGCTACGACGTCACCCAGGACCTGGAGGAGATTGTCCAGGTCTCGCGCTACTGGTTCTCGCAGAACCTGCGGCGCATCCAGGATCGCCTGGACCAGATCCGCAACCCGTTCCTCCGCACCGGCATCCAGCTGGTCATCGACGACACCCCGATGGACGACGTCTCCGACCTGCTCAACTGGCGCATGGCCCGCCTGCGCGCCCGCGAACAGGCCGATGCCCAGATGTTCCGGACCATGGCCACCTACGCCCCCGCCTTCGGCATGCTCGGGACGCTGATCGGCCTGATCAACCTGCTCCTGACCACCGAGAGCGACGACTTCACCGTCATCGCGGTCAACCTGGGCATCGCGCTCATCACCACGTTCTACGGCATCCTGCTCGCCAATCTGGTCTTCCGGCCCATCGCCATCAAGCTGGAGCGGCGGACCGAGGAACGGGTCGTACTGATGACGATGGTGCTGGAAGGCATCATGCTCATGCGCAAGGGACGCTCGCCCGGATACATCCGCGAAACCCTGCGCTCGTTCATGGAGAACCACAGCGACGAGATCCGCCAGGCGCCGCGCGACGATGAGGATCCCGCCGCCCCGGAAGCGCACGACCCGGACGAATCCGCCGAGCAACGCTGAAACCATGCCCGGACCCGCCTATTCCACCTCGGAACGTGCCGCGCTGCAGGCAGAGATGGACGCCCATGCGGCCACGCGCCCGGAACAGGCGTTCCTTGGCTCCTACCCGGGCGAGCGTCAGCGCGACGACGAACACGCCTGGGTCCTCACCTATCTCGACGTGCTGACCCTGGTCATCGTGGTATTCGTGATCCTCCTGACCTTCATGGACCCGCGCGACGACGATCCCCGCGCCGTCTCGGCCAGTCCCCTTACACTGGCCCACCCGGACCGCAGCACCCTCGTCGAGCCCCTGGTCCATCCCGAACTGCTGGGCCTCCCGCATCTGGACGAGGACACGGCGAAGGGTCTGGCCGACTCCGCGGATGCGACGGAACCGGCCCCCCCGGGCGATACCAACACCGAAAGACTGCGCGACCGTGCGCCCGAGGGCGTCGATGTCGTCGAGCAACCCGGCCGGCTGGAGCTGCGCATCCGCGACGACATCCTGTTCGGCACCGCCCGGGCCGACCTGCGCTCGGATGGAGAAGTGTTGCTGGAAGATCTGCTGCCCATTCTGGAAGATCATGCGGGCACGATCACCGTGGAAGGGCATACCGACAACATCCCGATCGCGACCGACCGTTTTCCCTCGAACTGGGAGCTCTCCTCAGCCCGCGCCAGCGGCGTCGTTCGCCACCTGATTGAACACGGATTGCAACCTACCCAGCTACGCGCGGTCGGGCGGGCGGATACCCTCCCGGTCGCCACGAACAACACCCCCGCCGGCCGCGCCGAGAACCGCCGGGTGTCCCTGATCCTCGAGGCCGACGCGTCCTGAAGCGGCGTCTCCCTGCACCCCTGCCCAGCGTTTCCCGTACCCCGATCCGCCCATTTGACGCTGGAGCCCCCGCTATAGAACATGCACTCCACCCTCCACTTTAGGAAGCTGGCTTGCGCACGGGACGCGGATCGCTGTTCGGCGAATTTCTCGACACCACCAACCACTGGGACAA
Organism: Thioalkalivibrio sp.; assembly: GCF_041685615.1. Taxonomy (GTDB): domain Bacteria; phylum Pseudomonadota; class Gammaproteobacteria; order Ectothiorhodospirales; family Ectothiorhodospiraceae; genus Thioalkalivibrio. The sequence continues at coordinate 25,998 of NZ_JAWLFK010000020.1, read as the reverse complement.
GCTGATCGCGCTGGTGGGCGCGATCATGGGCCTGTACCTCTCGCTGGAGGTCGCCGCGGCGGTCACCGAGAACGGCATCAACGGGCTGATTCTCGCATCCCTGGGGGCCACGGCGGTTCTGCTTTTCGCGGCGCCGCACGCCGCCCTCTCGCAGCCCTGGAACGTGCTTGGCGGGCACGGCGTGGCGGCCATCGTGGGCATTCTCGCACGGGATCTCCTGCCCCACCCGTTGCTGGCGGCGGCGGTTGCCGTCGGGCTGGCGGTCTGGCTAATGCATTACCTGCGCTGTCTCCATCCACCCGGCGGGGCCACCGCGCTCTATGCCGTCGTGGGCGGCGACTCGGTGGAGGCCCTGGGACCCTGGTTCCTGCTGCACCCGGTCCTCAGCAGCGTCGGGGTCATGCTGGTGGTCGCCGTCATCATCAACTATCCGTTCCCCTGGCGGCGATATCCCGCGAGCCTCACGCCTCCACCCGAAAGCCCGGCACAGCCGCCGCTCGCGGCCCTGGAACAGGCGGGGCTCGGACGTGCCGACCTCGAACATGCCATGCGCGAGATGAACCTCTACCTCGACCTGACCAAGGACGACCTTGCGCGCCTGTACCTGCTGGCCCGGCGGCACCATCATCATCCCGATCCGATTACGCCGGACGCGATCCGGCCCGGAACCTGTTTCAGCAACGGGAAGGGCGACGCGGACTGGGCCGTGCGGCGCGTTCTGGAAAGCGACACGGGGTCTGTGGCCTACCTGAACCTGGCGGGGCCGGGGGCCCCGCACACCGGTCGCACAACACTGGAAGAATTCCTCGACTGGGCCCATCACCAGCTGCCCTCCGGGGACGGGCCCGACACGTGAGCCGTTTGGGGCTGCGGGGTTGGCACGCTTATACTCCGCGTTTTCCAGGTCTCCGTAGCTCAGCTGGATAGAGCAGCCCCCTCCTAAGGGGCAGGTCGCAGGTTCGAATCCTGCCGGGGACACCATCTCCTGCCGACGTCGGGCATTTCCGGTCTGGCGCCGCGCCCACTTCGGTCGTAAGGTAGGCAAATGGCTACGCTGACGACCGAACAGTCCAGCCGCATGATCGACCTCCTCGCCCCGCTAATTGGTATCCAGGGCGAGGTGGACGGCTGCATGGTGGAACTCATCGAAGTCCTCGACGAAGGCCCGCGCGGGGTGCCCGGAGTCGCCCTGATGACGATGGGGGCCGAACGCCGGATTCAGACCAACCAGTACGGCAATCCTCTATGCCGTCATTCCGAGGTCCGCACCCTGTCACTGCTGTCCGAGGTCGAACACGACCTGCACCCGGTCCTGCGCCAACTGCTTCCGGAGTCGGTGGTCGCCGACATGCGGGCACTCCTCGCCGACTAAGGCGCCTGCCCCGTGCTATCCGTCGCCGTTGCACGGCGGCTGGCCGGCCTCGGCCGCCTTCACCATGGGTTCGAGACGGGACCACACCGCGTCCAGGAGATGGGGCTGAGCGGCCTCGCTGGGATGAATTCCGTCGTCCATCAGCATGCCGTCTTCGAGCAGGATGTCCTCGAGAAAGAACGGCTCGAACGCAAGGCCGCGTGCCTCGGCCAGATCGGCATACACCGCCTCGAAGCGTTCGGTGTAACGCCGCCCGTAGTTGGGCGGGATGCGAATTCCCAGCAAAAGGGTCTCGGCGCCCGTGGCCTCGATAGCCTCGACCATGGCCTCCAGGTTTTCGCGCATGGCGGCCGGTGGCAGGCCGCGCAGGCCGTCGTTGCCGCCCAGGGCGAGGATGACGAGCGCCGGGCCGGTACGTTCCAGCACATCCGGCAATCGCGACCGGCCACCCGCGGTGGTATCACCGCTAATCGATACGTTCTCCACCTCCCACTCCCGCTCGCGCTCGGCCAGGCGCTCTTCCAGCAAGGCCGGCCAGCCGGCAGACTCGCGCATGCCGTAGGCCGCGCTGAGCGAGTCCCCGAAGACCAGAACCGTCAGGGGCTCCGGGGAAGGATTTTCACCTTCCGGGGAATTCGCGGCGGCTACGGGACTCCATAGCAACGCGATCAAGCCCATCACGACCAACGGAATACGCAACATGGATGCAGCCTCGTCATTTGTACTGGAAGCCCGGGACCTAGAGCAACGGATCAACGGACCCAGCGGCCCCCTGGACATCCTGCGCGGCATCTCGCTGGCGGTCCAGGCAGGCGAGACGGTGGCGATCCTGGGAGCCTCGGGTTCCGGCAAGTCCACCCTCCTCGGGTTGCTCGCAGGTCTGGACGCCCCGAGCGCGGGAGAAGTTCGCCTGCTCGGACAAACGATCAGCGAACTCAACGAGGACGGCCGCGCGGCGCTGCGCGCCGGGCGGGTCGGTTTCGTGTTCCAGTCGTTCCAGTTACTGCCCGCCCTGACGGCAATGGAGAACACCCTGCTGCCGCTGGAGCTCAATCCAGCCCATGGCGGCCGGGACCAGGAGACGCTGAGCCGCTGGGCCGAACAGGCCCTGGAGCGGGTGGGCCTCTCCGAGCGTGCAGCGCACTATCCGCACCAGCTTTCCGGCGGCGAACAGCAGCGCGTGGCCATTGCCCGCGCGATCGTCGATCACCCGGCCGTGCTCTTCGCGGACGAACCCACGGGGAACCTCGACGGCAAAACCGGCCACCGGATCATCGAACTGCTGTTCGGGCTGGCGCGACATCCCGACGCCGACGGCCCGGCAACGGCCCTGGTGCTGGTCACGCATGACCCCGAAATCGCGGAGCAATGCGATCGCATCATCTCCATTCAGGACGGTGTGCTGGCATGACCTTGACCGGGAACCGGGGCCGCGGGCCCCTGCGCGCGCTACTAAGGGGCACCTTGCGCGAATGGCGCTCGGCCGAGCTGCGGGTACTGGCCGCCGCCCTGGTGGTCGCGGTCGCCGCGGTCGCGGCCGTCGGCTTCTTCACCGACCGGGTCGACCGGGGCATGGCCCAGCAGGCCACCGCGCTCCTGGGTGGCGACCTGGCGATCGTCAGTGACAACCCCCTGCCGGCGGACTGGTCGGCCGACGCCGCCGAATACGGCCTGGAAACGGCCCGGACGGCCTCCCTGCCCAGCGTGGTCTTCTCCAGCGATGACGAATCCCGTCTGGCGGCCCTGCGTGCCGTGGAGCCGAGCTGGCCGCTCAAGGGCGAGGCGCGGATCCGGCCTGGACGGGACGCCGATGAACAGGCCCGCGACCTGGGTCCGGAGCCCGGGACCGCCTGGCTCGAGCCGGCGCTGCTCGACGCCCTTGACCTCGAGACCGGAGACCGGGTCGAGGTCGGCGACCTGGATCTGGAGGTTACCGGCGTGATCACCCACGAGCCGGACCGCGGCAGCAACCTGCTCGATATTGCCCCCCGCCTGATGCTCGCGTTCGACGACCTCGAGGCCAGCGGCCTCATCGGCCCCGGGAGCCGGGTGCGCTACGAATTCTTTGCCGCGGGCCCGAGTGCCGGGGTTGAGGGGTTCCGTGGCTGGCTGGAGGACGAACTGGAATCGGGCCAGCGCCTGCTGGGGCTGGAAGACGCCAATCCGGAACTGCGTACCGCGATCGAGCGCGCCGAGCGATTCCTCGGGCTCGCTTCGCTGATGGCCGTGCTCCTCGCCGGGGCGGCAATCGCCGTAGCGGCTCACCACTTTGCCCAGCGCCGCGCCGATCCGGCCGCGGTGATGCGCGCGCTGGGCGCCAGCGGCCGGCAGGTCCTGCTGACCTATTTCGGTCGGGTCGTGCTGGTCGCCCTGGTGGCCAGCGGAATCGGCCTGGCGATCGGCTTTGCCGCCCAGTTTGTCCTGGCGGCGCTGCTCGGGGACTGGCTGGCCGGCGATCTGCCGCCGCCCGGCTGGCGCCCGGTGATCGCGGGCATCGGGGTCGGGATGATCACGGCCGTGGGCTTCGCCCTCCCCGCGCTGCTGCGGATCGGCCAGGTCTCGCCCTTGCGTGTCCTGCGGCGCGACCTTGGGCTGCCACCCACCTCGGTCTGGTTATCCGGGGCCCTGGCGCTGCTGGCCTTTGGCGGCCTGCTCTACTGGCAGGCGGCCGATCCCGGACTGGCTGCCTGGGTCCTGCTGGGGACGGCCGTGGCCATCGCCCTGCTGTCCGTGCTGGGGATGGCACTGGTGCTCGCCCTTCGGCCGCTGCGCAATCGCGGCGGTATGGCCCTGCGCTTCGGCCTGGCCAACCTGTCCCGGCGCGGGGGGCTGAGCGCGGTCCAGCTGGTCGCGTTCAGTGTCGGAATCCTCGCGCTCCTGTTGCTGGCCATCGTCCGGGTCGATCTGCTGGAGGCCTGGGATACCAGCATCCCGGAGGACGCGCCCAACCAGTTCTTCATCAACATCCAGCCGGGGCAGGACGAGGCATTTGCCGACCGCGTGGAGGCGGCTGGGCTCGATCGCCCGCAACTCGATCCAATGATCCGCGGGCGCCTGATCGAGATCAATGACGACCGGGTGCGTCCGGAGGACTTCGACGACGATCGCGACCGTCGGCTGGTGAATCGGGAGTTCAACCTGTCGTACGCGGAAACCCCTCCGGAGCACAACCGGATCGTCGACGGGCGCTGGTTCGACGCGCAAGGCCAGGATCCCGATACGGGCTGGTCGGTCGAGGCCGGCCTGATGGAGCGTTTCGACCTCGAGATCGGGGATTACCTGACCTTCCGGGTCGGCGGGCAGGCCATCCGGAGCCCGATCACCAGCGTCCGGGAGGTCGACTGGGACAGTTTCCAGGTCAATTTCTTCGTCATCGGCCCCCCTGGCCTGCTGGACGAGCAGCCGCGTACCTTCATCACGGCCATGCACGTACCCGACGACCAGCGCGCGGCCCAGAACCAATGGCTGCGGGAGTTTCCCGCGGTATCGGCCATCGACGTCAGCGCGATCCTGGCCCAGGTGCGCGACGTGATGGACCAGGCCACGCGGGCAGTTGAATACGTCTTCCTGTTCACGCTGATCGCCGGCCTGACCGTGCTGTATGCGGCGGTTCAGGCCACCCGCGACGTACGCCGGCGCGAAGCCGCCCTGCTGCGTACCCTCGGGGCGCGCCGCGAGCACATCCGCAACGGGTTGCTGGCCGAATTCGGTGCACTGGGTCTGCTCGCGGGCTTGCTGGCGGCCGTTATCGCCACCGCGGTCGGCGCCCTGCTCGCCTGGCAGGTGTTCGAGTTCGACTACCGCGTGAACCCGCTGACCTTTGTCTACGGGATCGGTGGCGGGACGCTGGGGATTGCCCTGGCGGGCTGGCTGGGAACCCGGCGGGTGCTGGATCAGGCGCCGCTGGCCGTATTGCGGGGACCGGAATAAGCCGGCGCGCTTATTTGCCGCTGTACAGGACCTCCACGTCGAGGAAACCGAACAGGACCAGCAGCGCCAGAGCCCAGAGGTAGAACGAAAAGACCTTCAGGTTGGCGCGGTACAGGAAGAACAGGACCATCTTCAGCGACACGATGCCGACCAGGGCGGAGACCACGAAGCCAACCGCCAGGGCCGTCCAGTTCAGCTCCCCCAGCCCGTTGCCGTTCAGGACGTCCAGCGACTGCACCGAAGTGGCGGCGAGGATGGTCGGGATCGCGAGGAAGAAGCTGTACTCCGCCGCCCAGCGCCGTTTGAGCCCGGTGAAAAGGGCGAAGGTGATGGTCATGCCGCTGCGCGAAAGACCCGGGATCAGCGCAAAGCCCTGGGCCACCCCGATGATGGTGGCAATCTTCGGGCTCAATTGGCGCAGCCCCAGCGGGCGCCGCTGGAGCCGGTCCGTCCACCACAGCAGTACCCCGGTCAGGCTCAGCGTGCCCGCGATCAGGGTCGGATGGGCAAACGCCTGCTCGAAGCCTGCCTTCAGGGTGAAACCGACCACCGCAGTGGCGAACACGGAGAGCACAACCAGCAGGGCCAGGCGCAGGGATAGCATTTCGCGGCCGACCGACCCACGGGCGGCGGCCCATTGCCAGCTCTCCCGCGCAATCCCGCCGGTAAGCCGAACCAGGCTCTTGCGGAAGACGAAGACGATCGAGACCAGGGTGCCGACATGCACCACCAGGTCGAAGAGGATCATCTCCGGGCTCTCGGGCGGTGGCAGTGGTTCGCCCTGGCGGATGAGCCAGTGCTGGGTCAGGACCAGATGGGCAGTCGAACTCACCGGCAGAAACATGAAGATGCCCTGCACGATCCCGAGCAGGATGGCGACCCAGACTGTCATTGCAGGAGCGACTCCGTGATACCGAGGCGGGGCGCAGTATACGGAAAACGCCCGGAGCACGCCGGGAACCGCATCGCACCCCGGCGGTAAGCCGGTTCACGCAACCCATCCGCGGCCGGTCAGACCCGGAATTGCGTGGTCAGCCCCCGCAGCTGCTCGATCCGTCCCACCAGGGCATCGGTCTCGCTGGCGGTGGCCTCTGCATTGCCCGCCGTGACCTGCGCCCCCTGACTGACCTCGGTGAGGGTCCCGTCGACCTCGCGCGCGACCTCCGCCTGTTGCGACACCGCCCCCGAGATCTCGTTGTTGAGATGCCGGATACGTTCGACCGCGGAACGGATGGCGTGCAGAGCCTCGCCGGCCCCGGCGGCCTCGTCCACCCCGGCCTCGCCCCTTTCGCGGCTGCGCTCCATCGCGCTGGCCGCCGAACGCGCGCCGCCTTGCAACCGCTCAATCATCGCCTGGATCTCGGTCGTGGACTCCTGCGTCCGGGTGGCGAGCGTGCGTACCTCGTCGGCCACCACGGCAAACCCCCGTCCCTGCTCTCCCGCACGAGCGGCCTCGATGGCGGCATTCAGCGCCAGGAGGTTGGTCTGCTCGGCGATTCCCCGAATCACGTCGAGGACCGATCCGATCTGGTCCGATTCGGCCTGCAGCCGTGCCACCTCGTCGTTCGCGGTCCCGATCTCGCTGGCCAGTTCGCGCATCGTCCGGACCGTGGCATCCACAACCTCCGTCCCGGTGCGCGTCTCGCTCTCCGCCTGATCGGCAGCCTCGGAAGCCGTACGGGCGTTCCGGGCGATCTCCTCGGCGGAGGCCGTCATCTGGTTCATCGCCGTGGCGACCTGCCCCAGACGGGCCTGCTGTTGCCGCACCTCCTGATTGGTCTCCTCCGCCACCCGGTGTAGCGTGCCGACGGAATCGCCCAGCTCGCGTGCATGTTCCACCATTTCCGACACCATGCCCTGCAAGCGCTCGATGAAGGCATTGAACAGCCGCGCCAGCCGGTCGATCCCGTCGTTGCGGGGCGCCTCGATACGCTGGCGAAGATCGCCCTCGCCCTCCGAGACCGCCCGGAATCGCGTCGCCAGCCCGCTCAGGCGGCGTCGGATCATGAACACGAACAGGAAGTACACCACCACGACGACACCGATCGCCACGCCCAGCATCATCGAGTTGACCTGCCAGGCCGCAAGCTCAAGCAGACGGTCCACCTCGGCCGCCACTTCGGCCTCCAGGGCCGGCGTGGTCTCGTGCTCCTGCATCACCCCGTTCAGCGTGCTCTCCATCCCGCTTTTCAGGGTCGCCGTGTGCCAGAATACCGCCGCGGCCGCGATCAGGAAGAACACCCCGACGATGCCACTCAGCGCGAGCGAGAAACGCCCCGCCAGCGAAAGGCCACTCAGCCACCCGTTTCCCCGCTCCATTGAAATCCCCCTGGTTCCAGTCAATACCGGCTATTGCACGAGCTTAACGGCCCCCGGTGGCAATCCTGAAGGTCTCGGTCACTCCCCGCGCAATCTTCATCCGGAACGGTTGAAGCGAGCCCGAGTCGTTAATGGACGCGTATTGCCCTAACGTCGTGGCCACCGGCGCGCTTGTGACGAAAGTCCGGAGCGATTAAGGTTCAACGAAATATACGTTCAAGCATATCCTTCGAGACCAGCCGACGATCCCTTATGCAACTCACCCATTATACCGACTTCTCCCTTCGTGTCCTGATGTACCTCACCGTCCAGCCGCGCGAACAGCGCGTGACCGTCAGTGACATCTCCGAACACTTCTCGATCCCGCGCAACCATCTGGTCAAGATTGTCCACCAGCTCGGTCAGAAGGGCTACATCATCACCCGCCGCGGCAAGGGGGGCGGGATCTCGCTCGCCTGTGAACCGGGCGCGATCAACGTGGGCAGCGTCATCCGCGACATGGAGCCCAACCTGAACGTGGTCGACTGCGAGAACCCCGTCTGCCCGATCCTGCCCGGCTGCCAGCTGCGCGGCGTGCTCAATGATGCCCGCGATGCGTTCCTGGCCGTGCTCGATCGCTACACCATTGCCGACGTTACCCAGGCCCCGGACTATCTCTACGAACTGCTGAATCCCAGCAAGAGCGCCTGAACACCCTTATCCTTCGGCCATGGATCGGCTGAACCCTGCATCCCCGGCTTGTACGGCCCGCACCACGGCCACCACCGCCGCCGGGGCGTTGACCGTGGTCCTGCTGGCGCTGTGGGCCGCGGACCCGGCACAGGCCCGGGTCGCCTGTCCCGATCCCGCCGCCGAGCGGACGCCACTCTCCGAACTCCGGGCCGGACAGGTCGCCGAGGGCAATGCCGTCATCGTCGAAGGCGTCACCACCGGCGTATTCATGGGACCCGACCAGCTCGACGGGTTCTTTCTGCAACAGGGATCGGGGGCCGATGCCACAGGCCTTTTCGTCTATGCCCCGCGTCAGGACCCGGTCAAGGCCGGACAACGCCTGCAGGTGCACGGTCACTTCAGCCGTCACCGCGGACGGCCGCAGGTCTCGCGCCTGCACCGGGTGGAGAGCTGCGGCCACGTGGGCCTGCCCGACCCCGTCCCGTTGCGCCTGCCCGACGATGCCGACCGCCTCGGCGAACACCTCGACCTCCGTGTGCGCCTGACGCAGGCACTGACCGTGACCGCCAACCACGACCTCGATCGCTACGGCAGCCTGACCCTCGCGGCCGGCGGGCGGCTGATCCATCCCGGCCAGACCGGGCGCCCGGAGGCGGACCGGCACGCGGCCCGCCAGATCGAACTCGATGATGGCAGCTACCGTGCCAACCCCGATCCGATCCCCTATCTCGACCACCCGGGAACCCGCCGCGCGGGAAGCCGGATCGACGGCCTGACCGGCATCCTGACCCAGGCCTTCGGCGAGTATCGCATCCACCCCACCGAGGCGATTGACTGGTCCGGCGGGGAACGACCCGCACCCGTGCCGGCCCCGGCGGCGGACCACCTCCGCCTCGCAACGGCCAACCTGGAGAATGATTTCGTCACGCTGGGCGAGCGCGGCGCACAGACCCGGGCGGAACGCGAGCGGCAGACGGCCAAGCTGGACGCCCTGCTCCAGGGACTGGACGCGGATCTGCTCGGCGCCGTGGAACTGGAAAATGCGGCAGCCGCTCGCACCAAGCTGGTGACCCGCCTGAACAGACTGCACTCCGAACGCGGGAAGTACACCGCCGTCGCGCACCCGGCGCCTGGAGACGACGCCATCAAGGTCGGCCTGCTTTACCGGCCCGAACGCCTGCGCCTGATCGAGTCGTCCGCCGACCGCGACGACGTGCACCATCGCCCGCCTTTGCTGGGCTGGTTCCAAGCCACCGACACCGACGATCGCTTCGGTGCCGTCGTCGTGCACTTCAAGGCCAAGAGCGGGTGTCCCGAGGCGGGCGACATCGACCGCGGCCAGGGGTGCTGGAATGAACGCCGCACGGCGCAGGCCGAGCGCCTGGTGGAATGGCTGCGCGAACAGCGCCGCGGCGAATATGCCGACACCCCCGTGCTGATCCTCGGCGACCTGAACGCCTACGCCACCGAAGACCCGATCCGGACCCTGACCGCCGCCGGGAAACGCGATCTCGTCCACGACAACCCGGCCCGGGCACATACCTATGTGTTTCGCGGCCAGGCCGGGCAGCTGGACTACCTGCTGGGCCCCGAATCGCTGCGCGTACGCGTAACCGATGGCGAGACCTGGCCGGTCAATGCGGATGAACCCCGGTTTCTCGGGTTTGACGGGCGCGCACCCGCCGGGGGCCCTTGGCGCGCCTCGGACCACGACCCGGTCTGGGCCGATCTGCGCCTGGACTGACTCGGTTCCCCCTGCGCCGCGCCCAGACGCCCAGCCGGGCCCTCGCTACTTAGTCGCGCGCGCCCGGCTCCGTAGAGGCAACGGCCTCCGCCTCGCCTGCGGATAGGTTTACACGATGCGCACCCGCAGGGATGCCCCCAAGACCGCTCACGGTACGCTGCGGGAACGGGATCTCGATGCCCGCCTCGTCCAGGGCCACCTTCACCCCTTCGTGCATGGTGTTGCGCAGATCCAGGAATTTCTCCCGCCGGGCCCAGACCGACAGCTGGATCTTCAGCGCCGACTCCCCGTATTCGAGGAAGATGAACAGCGGGCTGGGTTCCTCCAGACACACCGGATTGTTCTCCGCCACCGTCATCAGGACATTCCGCAACTGCTTGAGATCGGTGTGGTAGGCCACCCCGATCTGCATGTCGAGCCGTCGAATCGGGAAGCGTGTCAAATTGGTCAGCTGGGATTTCACCAGGCTCTCGTTGGGCACCCGCACCATCAGGTTGTCGAAAGTCCGCAGTTTCACCGACAGCGGGTCGATCGACAGCACCTCGCCGGTGGCATCCCCGACTTTGATCACGTCCCCGACGGAAAACGGCCGCTCGCCAATCAGGAACAGCCCCGAGATCAGGTTGGAGGCCGATGTCTGCGAGGCGAAGCCGAGCGCGACCGTCAGGATGCCGGCCGCGCCTAGCAGCACCGTCAGGTCAAACCCGAGTTCGCGCAGGGCCGAGGCCAGCACCAGCAGCACGATCACGTAGAAGCTGATGCGCCGGGTCAGCATCACCTGCTGGGCGTCGAGCTTGTCCTCCAGCATCCGCGCCAGCCCGCGCGACACCAGCCGTGCCACCAGCAGGCCGACCAGAAGGTACACCGCCGCGCGGATGGCCGCGAGAAAGGCCTCGCTGGTCAGAAAAGCCTCGGCCGTTTGAAGCCATTCATTCATGTATCCGTGGCTCCCTACTGAAACAGGGCGCTGAACGCCCGTACCATCAAATGCCGTCCCCCGGGCTCTCGGGGCTCGGCAATGCGTCGTGCACCCACTGCCAGGCCCGGCGGTCCGGAGTCGATCTCCATCTCCGCCATCTCGCGGTCCTCCTCGCGCTCCATGCGCACCGCCGGGGTCCACAGCCGGTGGTGTTCGTCGGCATAGATCGGCAGGCGCGGCACCGGCAGGTTGACCCGCTCCAGGAACAACGCGTCATCCGCCCGGTTGGCGATGGTGAGCGGGGTGACCACGCGGTGCGGCCGTACCGGAACATCCGCGATATCCAGCCGCGCCTGGGTGCGGGTGGCGTAGCACAGTTCGCCGTTCACGGTGCTCGGGCCAAACCACGTATCGGAGGGTGTATAGACCGGGAATTCCTGTACCCGGGCCGACCCCAGGTACAGCTGCACCCAGGCTGGCGTGCTCAGATAAAGCGTGACCTCCCCCTGGGACGGCACGTAGAAAGGATCCTGCGGACGACTCACCATTGCCCGGTCCGCCAGGGCCACGCGCAGTTCCGGCTCGCTGCCGGCCGGAGAGCCGGCAAAACGCAGCCTGTCCATGGCTGATGCCGGGAAGGCATCACTGCAGGGGACATCGATCGCAAGGGTGGCATCGGCAGATTCGCGGGGGCGCTCGAGCACCAACTGCCACTCCTGCTCGCCGTGCTGCAGCCAGAGATCAAGCGGCCCGATGGACCAGCGGCCGTGCTGTCCGGCAGGGAGCGTCCGGCGGCCCCACCAGGCCGCAGTACTCGTTCGGGTTGTGGAGGTCTCCGGCATCGTCCCGCCCTTGCTCACGAGGGCCCACTGTAAAACAGATCCATACGCCCGGGGACCCGGCCTGTCCCCGTGGTCCTGCGCGACCGTGCTCAGGCCTTGGGAAAGTCGCGCTGTGCCCCGTGCCGCACCCGGACCGTGCCACCTTGCTCAGAACAGGTCCATCTGGCCCTCGACACGATCCTTTAGCGGCCGCGCCGGTGGCTGGAACTGACCGCAGTCCAGTTCCACGAGGCGCCCGGCCAGCCCCTCCCGCCGCCGGGCCAGACGGAAGCGCTGGCGCAACAGCTCGGCGTAGGCGCCGGCCCCGCGCATCCGATGGCCGAAGGTGGAGTCATACAGCTTGCCGCCATGCGCCTCGCGCAGGCGCTGCAGGATGTGATCGGCCTTGAGCGGATGATGATGGCGCAGCCAGTCCTCGAACAGCGGTGCAACCTCGCGCGGCAGACGCAAAAGCACATACCCGGCCGCCACCGCACCGGCCGCCGCACCGGCTTCCAGCAGTGTCTCCAGTTCGCCATCCGTCAGCACGGGTATCAGCGGCGCCACCAGAACGCTGACCGGCACCCCCGCCGCGGTCAGCCGCTCGATCGTCTCCAGGCGCCGCTGCGGGGCCGCCGCCCGCGGCTCCAGATGGCGTGACAGGCTCCGGTCGAGGGTGGTCAGCGAAACGGCGACCTGGACCAGCCCGCGTTCCGCCATCGGCGCCAGCAGGTCCAGGTCACGCTCGACCAGGGCCGACTTGGTCACGATCGACACCGGATGCCGAGTCTCGGCCAGCACCTCCAGGAGCTCCCGCGTAATCCGCCATTCGCGCTCGACGGGCTGGTAGGCATCCGTGTTGATGCCCAGGGCCAGCGGCGTGACGCGGTGCGAGGGCCGCGCCAGCTCGCGCTGCAGGCACTCCGCCGCACCCACCTTGGCGAACAGGCGGCTTTCGAAATCGAGTCCCGGTGACAACCCCACGTAGGCATGTGCCGGTCGAGCAAAGCAGTAGGAGCAGCCATGTTCGCAGCCGCGATAGGGGTTCAGCGAGAGCTCGAATGGCACGTCCGGCGACTGGTTCCACGCCAGCACGCGGCGCGGGTGTTCGACCGTGACCTCGGTGCGCAGCGGTGGCGGGGCCTCACCGTCCCCCTCCCACCCGTCATCGAAGGGTTCCCGGCGGGTCGGCTCGAAACGCGCGTCCGGGTCCAGGGTCGCGCCGCGCCCTCTCAGGGGGCCATGGAGCGGGGTCATCGCGCCGGGCCGTCCATGCGCTCGCATAGCTGGCGAAAATAGCCGGACTCCGAGACCATCCCCCGGCCATGACCGCTGCGGTTCAGGCGATCCAGCAACACGCGCAGGCGCCGGGCGGCATGCTGGCGGGAGGCCTCGTCGTCCGCCGCCTGCAGCAGGGCCTCCACGGAGGCGATCTCGCCCCGGATCTGGACGACCTCGGGCACATAACCGGCGTTCTTCATCACCCGGTAGGCCATGCGCAGATCTTCCGGCACCGCGCTGTCGTCACCCAGTTCCAGGGGCTGGCCGCTGCCAGGGAGATCGTCGAACTCGCCCCGACGCGCCGCATCGGTCAGTTGCGCCTCGATTTGTGCCTCGGTCAGCAGCATCTCGTTCCCCGTAACTGCGGCGGCTCACCTACCCACGCATTGAGCCCTGGATGGATTTACCGTAATGTCCGGCCCTTCTGCAAAAGCCCCCTCACGGAGCCGATGGCACTCACCCAGGGAGACAAACCGTCGGCGCCCTCCATGCATGCCCTCGCACCGGCCCGGGAGGCGCTGCGGGCGGACCCGCGCTTCGACACCTACCTGACCCGGCAGATTCCGGTCCTGGTGGCATTGTCGCTGCTGCCGGGGCTGGGATATATCCTGCTCGGCGCCTTGCACGGGACGCTCACCGCGGCCGCGTCCTGGTACACCGTGATGGCCGCCGCTTCACTGTGGGGGCTGCAGCTGTACTGGCGCTACCACCGATCGCCACTGGCCCCCGAGCAACGCATCCGATGGCGGCTCCGGCTCACGCTCTTTCTGTACCTCTACCTGGCCTTGTGGACCGTGATCTTCCTGGTTTTCGTCCGCCTGGATTCCCAGAACCTCCACTATATCGCCATCTTCACCCAGATCGGCGCCACCACCGTGGTCGCGGCCCTCCTCTATCCGGCCCCCTGGGTGTTCCGGCCGCTGATCCCCGCGATGATGGTCCCGCTGGCGATCTATTTCCTGTTGATCGGGGAATGGTACGGGTACATCCTGGCGGCCTTCTCGGCGACCCTGGCCCTGGTCCTGTACTACGCCGCAAGCAGCAGCTTCGGTCTGCTGCGCGACAGCCTGCACCAGGCCTCGCACGACGCCCTCACCGGCCTGAACAACCGCGCGGCCTTCATCGAGCACCTCGACGAGAGCCTGGAGGTACTGCAGCACCACCGTCAGCATTCCTTCCTGCTGCTGATCGATCTCGATCACTTCAAGACGGTCAACGACCTGCTGGGACACGACATCGGGGACGAGCTGCTGAAGTCCGTGACGCGCGACTTCGCCAACGCCCTGCCCCCGGGCCACCACCTCGCCCGCCTGGGCGGTGACGAGTTCGTGATCGTCGCCCCCGGCAAGGGCGACCGCCAGACCTGCGAGCGCGCCGCCCGCCGGCTGGCCCGCTCGCTCCTGCAGGTGGTGAAGACGCCCTACATCATCCGCAGCCACCACCTGCACGTGAGCGCCAGCATCGGGATCCGCCTGATCGAGCCGGAGCATCCGGTCGACTCGCATCAGCTCGTGCGCGAGGCCGATATTGCCATGTACGAGGTCAAGGAAAGAGGCCGTGACGGCGTGGTGGTGTTCAGCGAGGAATTGTCACAAGCAGTAGAACGACACCTGCAGATCGAGCGTTGCCTGCATTTCGCGCTGCCAAGTCGCGAGATCGAGGTCCTGTTTCAGCCGCAGACGGACGCGACCGGGAAGATCCGCAGCGCCGAAACCCTGATCCGCTGGCACAGCGCCGAACTCGGCCCGGTTTCACCCGCGGAGTTCATCCCTATTGCCGAGCAGACCGGCTACATCAGTGAACTGGGCGATGCGGTCATCGCGCGCGCCTTCCAGGCGCTGCGCGACTGGGACCGCGCCGGGTTCCACCTGGAGCAGCTGGCCATCAACATCAGTCCGCGCCAACTGGTCCACCTGAACTTCGTGCCTCGCATGCAGGAGCTCATCGGCCGCTACCTGGGCCGCGAGCATGCCCACCGCATTACCCTGGAGATCACCGAACACGTGGTGGCCGAGGATACCGATCGCGTCATCCATATCATGCAGGCCCTGCGTCGCATGGGCCTGCGCTTCTCGATGGACGACTTCGGGACGGGCTTTTCCTCTCTCAGCTATCTCAAGCGCCTGCCTTTCGACGAACTCAAGATCGACCGGAGCTTTGTCCATCAGGTGGACCACGACGCCGACGACCAGGCCATGGTACGCACCATCTGCGACATCGCCCGGCAATTCCAGCTCACGGTCGTCGCGGAGGGAGTCGAGACGGACGCCCAGTACCGGTGGCTGGCGAGCCATGGCGACCTGCATTTTCAGGGGTACCTGTTCGCCCGTCCCATGGACGCGGATACCTTTTTCGAGCACGTCCGGGGCGAACCCGAATCCCTGTCCGTTCCCGACCGGGCGCACCCGGCCGTTTAGGAAGCGGAGCCGCCCGGCTCAGGCCCCACCCGTTGCGGCCGGCACAACCCAGAGTGTCAGCGACAGCAGGATTCCCGTGAGACTCACGCCGATGATGGGCAGCATCATCACCCCGGCCAGGGCCTCGCGCCGAAACAGGCGCATGGCCATTCCGGCCAGGGTCAGCGTCCACCCGATCGCCACAAAAAACGCCAGCGCGTTCAGTTCCGCCCGCCACGTCAGGATCAAGGCGACCGGCAGAGCGAGATTGAGGATCACCACTCCCATTTCCTGGCTGCCCGCGGCGCGCCCGGCGGACAGCGCATAGGCATAGGCCGCCCAGACCATCAGCAGGCCAAACCCGAGCGCGCCGGCCGCCGGCGAACTGAGCGGCGCCCGCAGGACCGCCGCACCCGCGGGCTCCAGACCGACCCCCAGGGCGATAATCAGCAACGCCACTCCGAGACTGATCGCCATCCAGAACCACAGGGTTCCGCGTTGCACGTTGGGTTCCGTCATGCCGGTGTCCTCGTCCTGTCCCTTGTCTACTACCCTGCTGACCGTACCCGCTGTGTCGGGTTCGATTCTGCCCTTTATTGAGCCAGCTGCCAGGCGATGGACTCGCCCGCGCGCAGGGGCACGCCCGGATCATGCCCGAACAGCACCGCTTCGGGTACGGTCCACGGGGCGCGTTCCAGTGTCAGGGTGTCGGCGTTGCGTGGCAGCTTGTAGAAATCCGGCCCGTAATGGCTGGCAAAGCCTTCCAGCCGATCCAGCGCATCCGCCGCCGCAAAGGCTTCCGCGTACAGCTCGATGGCTGCGTGCGCGGAATAGATCCCGGCACAGCCGCAGGCCGATTCCTTCGCGTGGCGCGGATGCGGCGCACTGTCGGTCCCCAGGAAGAACCGTGGGTGCCCGCTGGTCGCGGCCTCCACCAGGGCCTTGCGGTGACGCTCGCGCTTCAGGATCGGCAGACAGAAATGATGTGGCCGCATCCCGCCGGCGAACAGCGCGTTGCGGTTGTAGAGCAGATGCTGGGGGGTAATGGTGGAGGCGACGTGTTCCGGCCCGTCGTGGATGAACTGCACGGCGGATTCGGTGGTGATGTGCTCCAGCACCACGCGCAGCTCGGGGAAGTCCCGGATCAGCGGTTCCAGGTGGCGCTCGATGAACACCGCCTCGCGGTCGAAGATGTCCACGTCCGGATCAGTCACCTCGCCGTGGATCAACAGCGGCAGGTCGACCCGCTGCATGGCCTCGAACACCGGGTAGCAACGGCGGATATCGGTGACCCCGCTGGAGGCATTGGTCGTGGCCCCGGCCGGGTACAGCTTGACCCCGTGGATGAACCCGGAGGCCTTCGCCGCATCGATCATCCCCGGGGTCGTGCCCTCGGTGAGATACAGCGTCATCAGCGGCTCGAAGTCCGCCTCCTCCGGCAGCGCCGCCAGGATGCGATCGCGGTAGTCGGCCGCGGCCTCCACCGTGGTCACCGGTGGCTTCAGGTTGGGCATGATGATCGCGCGGCGGAAGCGGCGCGCGGTATCCGGCAGCACCGAGGCGAGGACGTCGCCGTCGCGCAGGTGCAGGTGCCAGTCATCCGGTCGGGTCAGGGTCAGGCGGTTCATCCGTAGTTCCCTTCACGGGGGCTCGTCGAACACGAGCCGCATCACAGTCATGAGTCATCAGGATAACGCGCGGTGCAACTCGGACTCGGTCCAGCCCTCCACCGCCACGGTTTTGCTGCGCGAGGTCGCGCCGGCGACCACCTCCACGGCCGACTTCGGGCAACCCAGTTCGGCCGCCAGCAACGTGATCACGGCCTCGTTGGCGCGGCCTTTCTCCGGCGGGGCCTGTACCTTCAGCTTGAGGGTCTCTCCCATCCACGGGCCGAGGGCGTTGCGCCTGCTGCCCGGGGCCACCTTCACCTTCAGCCGGGCCATGGGGCGATCTACCTGGCCGGGCGCGTCGCCATGTAGGCACTGAACACGCCCAGCTGGACGTCTCGCTGCACGTCCTCGAAGCCGACCGAGCACAGGGTGTCCTGGATTTCCTCCGGGGGCACGCACTGGTCGATCGTGTCCCAGAAATACCGCATCAGCAGGTGGCCGTCCGGGTCGCGGGTCAGCACCTTGCCGACAAACGGCACGAAATCGCGAAAGTAGAACCGTGCCAGGGCGAACTGGCGCCGAGTGCGCGGCCGCGACACCTCGAGGATCGTGCAGCGCCCACCCGGCTTCAGCACGCGAAAGTACTCGCTGAACAGCTCGTGCAGGTCGCGCACATGACGCAGCCCGTACCCCATGTACAGACGGTCGTACTGCTCGTCCGGCAACGGCATCTGCTCGCCCAGGCTCTGGATGAAGGTGGCATCCATCTTGGTTCGGGCGATATCCATCATGCCGCGGCTCGGGTCGACGCAGGTCAGGTGATCGTCGCCCACCACCTTGCGGATCTCCTCCGCGACCGGCCCGGTCCCCGTGGCGACATCGAGCACGTTCATCCCGGCCGCGAGCCCGGAGTTCTTCAGGACAACGCGGCGGTACGCCTGGCCGGTGCCAAAGAAGCCCACCCGCAGGATGCGGTCGTAATACGGGGCGGTCCGGTCAAACAGGTCGTCGACGTAGGCGCGGCGGCTGGCCTCGTCCGTGTAGTAGTCCTTCAGGACCGGGTGCGGCTTCCGTGTGCTTGGCTGCATTGTGTGTTCTCCCTGGCAGGGGACCGGTGACCACCTCTCGCGGCAGCCCGCCCGGCCCGGAATCAATCCGTCATGGTATTTCGAGTGTCTCCGTCAGCCGTTCCGAGTACAGCCCCTCGATCTCCACCAGCAATTCCTCACGGCAGATATCGCCGTGCAACAACAGCCAGGGTACATCGTGGCCCAGGCGTGCCCGCAGATGGGCCGCGGCGGCCGGCGTGTCGGCAGCACGCCGCAGGTAGACCTTGAGCGCTGACAACTCCCGTGGTGCATCAGCGCGGACGGGATGGTGCGTCGCGGCCTCCTCTAGCAGCACCCCGATGTTGCGCAGGCTCTCGTCGATCTGCGCCCCCAGATCCCCGACATGCCGACTTTCATGCCCCACGATACTGGCCGTTCCGGAGATAAACAGCTCGGCGGCCTGCGGCCCCGACTGCCACAGGCTGGCACGCGCAAACGAAGGGCTGCGAGGGCCATACTGGCGCGGATAGCGGTAGGCACTGACCTGGCGCGGATTCTCGATACGGGCCGCGGCCTCGCGCGTGGCAATAAAGTAGATCAGCAGCCCGTCGGAATGCGTACCGATCGCAGTGGCCGCCGGCAGGATGCGTTCGTACGCCGGCAAGGCCTCGAAGACCCGCGCGCGCCCGCTGCAGAACCCGCGATAGCGTTCCTGTCCGCCAACCGCATGATTGATGGCGGGAAGATAGTTCCACACGCGCACGAGGTACTTGAAACCCAGCGCCCCGCAGGCCGCCAGGATCTCCCGATAGGCACGCTCCGTCACCGGATCCGGGTCGTCGTTGGCGTCCATCGGCGCGGCCCAGCACCCCACCAGGCAGTCGTCGCTGCGCAGGTACGTCAGCGCCCCTTCGACGCCGGTCTCCCCGGCGGCACCTTCCGGCAGGGACCAGCACTCCACCCAGCCCGAACCATCCCCGAGCGGTTCCAGGCCCACGCGGATCTCCAGGCGCCCGGCCCGCGGCTCGACGCCACTGGAACCGCCAAAGCGGATCACGACGGGCGCCGCGCCACAGGCGGGGTCCTCATCACGACGGTACGTGACCGTCAACGGGCTTTTTGCAGTCGGTTCGATCATTCCGTCGCACCAGGAGCCGCTGCTCCCCATGGGCATCCATTCCGGCCGGGAGAGCGGCGCAGTCTACCAATCTCCCACGATGGAGACACGGCATCTGTGCGCCCCCCTGGATTTCGGGAGATCCTCGGGCTCCACCTCACGGCTCGGGGAGCGACAGGCCCGCATCGAGCAGGAAGTCGCGCAGGCCGTCGCTGTAGGCCTCTCCGGTGGCCAGAAAGGCGTCGTTGTGGCCCCCTTGCATCTCCAGCAGGCGGGCGTCCCCCGCTGCCGCGTGCAGCCGTTCGGCCTGCTCGAACGGCACGATCTCGTCCTGCGGGCTATGGGCAAACAGAATCGGTGCCGTGATCGCGTCGATGCGACCCAGGGTGTCGTATTCGTGGCGCAGGAGCGCCCGCACCGGAAGCCAGGGGTAGTGGCGCGCCCCGAGATCCGCGGCGGAGGTGAAGGCAGACTCCAGGATCACCGCTGCCGGCTCCACGCCGGTGGCCAGCTCTGCCGCCACCGCCGCACCCAGCGACCGACCAAACACCACGATCGCCTCCGCCGGGATCGAGCGCTCCTCTGTCAGGTACTGCCACGCGGCGCGGGCATCCGCATAGGTCCCCGCCTCGTCCGGACGCCCCGCGCTGCGGCCATATCCCCGGTAGTCGATGATCAGCACCGCCAGACCCAGCTCGTGGAATTGCTGCAGTGAATGCAGGCGGTGGCCGATGTTGCCGGCATTGCCATGCAGGAAGAGCAGCACGGGGCTGTCGCCTTCCGGACCGGGCAGGAACCAGCCATGCAGGCGGACGCCATCTCCGCTCACCAGCTCGACGTCCTCGTAGTCCAGCCCGATGCGCTCCGGTGTGCTGGTCACGTTGCTGGAGGGCAGGTAGAACAAGCGGTCCTGGGTGAGAAAGATCAGCCCCGTCATCAGGCCATACCCCAAGCCCGCGAGCCCCAGGATCCTGAACACGTTGACCATCCCCCGATCCTGACCCTCGACTCGGCCTCGCGCAAGCCTCTCGCCGGCCTGCGCGGACCGGTACAATGCCCCGAACGGTCTCGCTGGAACATCCCCGCCCCATGCGCCATTCGCTGCTCACCAATACCGACCTGCAGGGCCTCGACCGCGACGCGCTACTGCGCCATTTCGCGGGCAACCAGTCCCAGGACGACGCCACCGGCCTGCAGCTGGCCGAGGCGCTGGATCGCGCCCTGGAAGCCGTCGATGCCGCCGGTCTCGAGTCCCATCCACTGGACGTGGCGGAGATCCTGCGCCACCTCAACGTGGATCGGCAGACGCTGATCGCGACCCTGCTCGTGCCCGTGTATCTGGCGGACCTGCTCAAGCCGGCCGACCTCGAGCAGCGCTTCGGTGCCGCGATTGCCCGGCTGACGACCAACGTTGCGGCGCTGGTCCGCCGCCGTTTCGAGGCCCCGGCCGGGCGTCCGGAACAGGCCGAACGCCTGCGCCGCATGCTGATGGCCATGGTCGACGACGTGCGCGCCGTGCTGATCAAACTGGCGTTCCGCGTCCAGCACCTGCGCCTGCTGGTGCGGGAACCGGATGACAGCGCACGCGCCCTCGCGCAGGAAACCCTGGACGTCATCGCCCCGCTGGCCAACCGCCTGGGCGTCGGCCAGCTCAAGTGGGAGATGGAAGACCTTGCCCTGCGTATCCTGGAACCGGACACCTACCGCGAGATCGCACGCGGTCTGGAAGAAAACCGAACCGAACGCGAAACCTACGTGGAGGACTTCGCAAAAACACTGAAGGACCGGCTGCAGGCCGAGGGCATCGAGGCGCGGGTCTTCGGGCGGCCGAAGCACATCTACAGCATCTGGAAGAAGATACAGCGCAAGCGTACCTCGCTGTCCGAGCTGTACGACCTGCGCGCCACCCGCGTGATCGTCGACCAGCTGGCCACCTGCTACACCGTGCTCGGCATCGTGCACAACGACTGGCGCCACCTGCCCAGCGAATTCGACGACTACATCGCCAATCCCAAGGACAACGGTTACCAGTCCCTGCACACCGCCGTGGTCGGACCGGAGGGCAAGGTCGTGGAGGTGCAGATCCGCACCCGCGAAATGGATGACTTCGCCGAGCTCGGGGTGGCCGCGCACTGGCGTTACAAGGAAGGCGGGCGCGAGGATCAGGCGCTCAACCGGGCCATCAACAACCTGCGCCAACTGCTGGAGGCCGCCGACAACAACGACCAGAACCTGCTCGACGAGATTCAGAGCGAGCCGCTGCACCAGCGCGTGTTTGTGCTCACACCCCAGGGCGAGGTGCTGGATCTATCCCAGGGCGCGACCCCGCTGGACTTTGCCTACGCAGTCCACACCGAGGTCGGCCACCGCTGCCGCGGGGCCAAGGTGGACGGTCACATCGTCCCGCTCACCTACAAGCTGAAATCCGGCGAACGCGTCGAGGTCCTGACCACCCGCGAAGGCGGCCCCAGCCGCGACTGGCTCAACCCCAACCTGGGGTATCTCAACACCGCCCGCGCCCGCTCCAAGGTCCGTACCTGGTTCCGCCAGCAGCACCAGGACGAACACCTGGCCACCGGAAAGCACCTGTTCGATCGCGAATGCCACCGCCTGGGCTGCGGCCAGGACCTCGACCGCGCCGCCCTGGCCGAGGCGATGAAATACCAGACCTTCGACGAGCTGCTCGTTGCCTTGGGCGCCGGCGACATCACCACCACCCAGATTGCCGGGCGCATCGCCCAGCAGATGCGGGAAGCCCGGGGCCGCGAACTGCCCCCTAGCCGTCCCGCGCCGCAGCGCCCGCGCCGCCACGATGGCGAAGCGAAAGAAGACGATATCAAGATCCGGGGCGTCGGCGGCCTGCTGACCACCCGGGCGCGCTGCTGCAACCCCCAACCCGGGGACCCCATCATCGGCTTTATCACCCGCGGGGCCGGCGTCTCCGTCCACCGCAGCGACTGCGTGAACATCCTGCACATGCCGGAGGAAAAGCGCGGCCGCCTGATCCCCGTCTCCTGGGGCGAGGAACCGGAACGCGAACCCGTCACCCTGGAGGTGGATGCCCACGACCGCCCGGGCCTGCTCGGCGAGGTCGGCAACGCCTTCTCCGAATGCGGCATCAACCTGCTGCGCGTCAACACCCAGACCAACCGCGAAGACCGCAGCGTGCGCATGGAACTCGAGGCCGAATTCAGCGACCTCGGCGAACTCAGCAACCTCTTCGACCGCCTCCAGTCCCTCAGCAGCGTCCAGACCGTCCGCCGCCTCCCGCCCGCTGCTCCCACGTAGACATGTAGGAGCCCAGCCCTCTGGGCGATCCGGGCCTGTCCAGTGCCGCATCGCCGAGAGGGCTCGGCTCCTACAGGTCCAGGGCCACCAGAGGGTGTAGGAGATGCGAAACGGGCTGGGGCCTAACCCTCGGGCTGCCCCGGACCGGTGCGCATGGAATGGCGGCGGGTCGTCTCGTAGGCGCTCGTGGCCTTGCGGCCGGACTTCAGTTCACGGATCTGCTGGGCGACCTCGCCGCGCCGCTGCGAAAGCTCCTTCACCGAGCTTTCGTAGAAACGGGCCAGGTCCTCCAGCACGGCCCGCAGTGCGGCCCCTGAATCGTCCCGCAAGGGGACCGGCTCGCGGCCAAAGGCACGCTCGACCAGCGCGCGTGCCTGCCGGTCCAGTTCCTGGAGTTCTTCCCAGTCCTCGTCGGCCACGGCGCGCGCCATGTGCGCGCGCATCGCCTCGACCGCGTCCTCGAGCGTGGCGTCACCCGGGTCGGTCCCGTCATTCGTATTCAGGGCACCGGTCATCGGAGAAGGCCCGGCTTGCAACCAGAGGAAAATGCCATCGATCGAGTCCGCTAGCCCACGCGGCGCTGTTCGGCCGGGATCTCGTCCCAGCCCGCCTTGATCTCGCGCAGCAACCTCGCCACCTCGTCCAGCGCCGCGGTGTCGTTCTGTGCATTCGCCTCGAGCATGCGGCGGCTCATGTACTCATAGAGCGCATCCAGATTCCCGGCCAGCTCGGCATTGTGCTTGTGATCCAGTACCGCGCGCAGCGACTCGACAATATCGATCGCCTTTCCGATCTTCTCGCCCTTGAGCGCGACATTGCCCTGTTGCATCGCACCCCTGGCGACGGCGATCCGCTCCAGTGCGCCCTCGAAGAGCATTTGGATCAGGCGGTACGGGTCTGCCACCTGGGCCTCGGCCAGTGCCCCCGACTGCCGGTACTGGTTCACCGCTCGATTCATGCCCGGTCCGTACATGCGTTGTTCTCCGTTATCTGTCCGCCCAACCCGGCGCGCCTATAATCAAGAATTGTTTTGGGCCAGCGGCATGTTCGCCAGCTGCCCCGTCAGATAATCGCCCGTGTTCTGCATCTGCGCCACTGCACTGTCCATGCGCGAGAACTGGCCCACCAGGCGCTCCTCCATTCGCTCCAGGCGTGTGTCCAGGTTCTCGCGCTGCTGATTGATCCGTTCCAGGTCGTTGCGCAATCCATCCGTGCGCGTTCCGATCAGCCCGTCGGGACCGACGAAGCTACTGGTTACCTCTTCCATTCGCCCACCAATCTCGCGCACCACCTCGGATACATTTTCGAATCCGTTGTTATCCACGGCCTGGTTGAAGCGACCGGTATCGAACGTCAGGGTGCCATCGCGATTGGATACGATCCCGAGTTCCGCAAAGGTCTGGACATTGGCGTCCGGCACGTCCGCCGGGTTCATCAGGGCGTCGCCGAGGCGACTCCGGATACCACGAACAGTGCTGTCACCCGTGAGAACCGAAGACTCGTCCTCTTCCGGGTCGAAAGCCGTAAGTTCTCGGGTCTGCCCAACCAGCGAATTGTACTGGTCCACGAAGGCTTGAAGGGCATCCCTGAGTTCCCCCTGATCCTCACTGACCGATACTGTCGCCGGACTTGCGGATGTCCCCGTCAGTTCGATATTCAGGCCTTCGATGGTGTCATCAAGGGTGTTACTGGAACTGGTGACGGTCAGACCATCGACTACCGCTTCGGCATCCTGGGCCGCACGCGTTTCCACCAGGTTGTTTCCATCCAGGCGGGACAGGCCACTGCCAGCAGGGTCCTCGGTGGCGCTGACGGAGATCGTGTTATCCGCCCCGGTTTCGTTTGCATTCAGCACCAGACGAGCCCCGTTCCCGTCATTGACGATCGAAGCGGTAACACCGGCTTCTGACTCGTTGATCGAGTTGCGCAGATCGCGCAGCGTCTGGCCCTCTTCGACGTTGATGGTCACGGCACTGCGGTCGCCCACCTGAATCTCCAGCTGGCCGGCACCCACCTCGGCGTCGCTATCGGCAAAATCGCCAGGCGCGGAGGCCAGGGACTGGGCCTGGGCCAACTGATTCACCTGCAGGGAGAAATTCCCGTTCGCAGCGGTGCCATCGGCAGTCACTTCGGCAACACTCGAGTCCGAGACGGACGCCGATTGCGAGAGTTCGAACCCGGAAAGTTCCTTGAGCGCGCCATTCAACTGTTCGATACCGCTACTTAGCCCACCGTATGCGGAAATCTGCGCCTCAATACGCTCCTCGCGCTTATTGAAACGCTCCTCCTTCGGGACGCGCTCCGAGTTCAGGAGGTCGCCAACGATCTGATTCAGATCGAGTCCCGATCCAACACCCAATGAACTGATAGCCATGGTCTTTCTGCTCCTCGGTGCCCGACGTCTCGGACCCTTTGCACGTGCGATATATCACTTAACGACAGACTAGCCCAAATCTTGAGCTCCCCGCAGCAAAAGCTGTCGAAATCCGCATGCCACCCCTGGGTCGATGCACCGGTCAATCGCGTCATTGCGCGCGCAGCGAAGCAATCTCCAGAAGCTGGCACCCATCCGCCAATCGAGTCTGCCCACGGTATCCCGCGCCCTGGTCCGTCAGCCCGGAAACGACGAAGCCGTTATCCGGGATCTCCCCCGTCTGACGAAGCGAGGCGGCCAGGTGCAGCCAGCGTCCGGGATCCCGGCTCTTCGCTGCGCTTCGGCCGGGATGCCCAGGAAGTGGTTCCGTAACAGATTCGATGCTCCGCGCAACAAAAAAAGCCGGACCCGCTACCGGACCCGGCTCAACTGAACATCACGCTTGCAGCTCTACGACAGCCGTCAGGCCTTGTCCGCCAACCCCGTGCCGCCAAGCTCCTGCTCGGTCTGGAACTGTTCCACCAGGGCCAACACCGCCTCCGGTGGAATCTGGCGGATCACCTCTTCGCGTTCTCCGTCCATCACCGTAATCACCGTGCGGCCACTGCTCTCGTCGACACTGAACTCCAGTGCCCGCTTGGTGGATTGCAGATAGGAATTGATCGACTCGACCACCTGGTTGACCTCGGCCATGTCCATGGCCTCGATCGCCGGTCCCGCGGAACTACGAGCCGTTGATTCCGTATTACTGTCCGCACGAACCACGGCCTCCTGCCGGCTTTCGCCACGAACAAGACCCGCGCCGGATCCAGGAGCCCTGGCCCCCTCGCCCCCGCGCGGGTTCACTGCAACCAGCGGTGATGTGATATTCCCGATTCCATCACTCATCTCGCTGTCCTCATCAGGGAGGGTGGATGGCGCTCTCGCCGCCACCCACCCTCAACCAGAAGCCCGTGTGATCGAGCTTACTGCAGCAGGGCCAGCACGTTCTGCGGAACGGCGTTGGCCTGCGACAGCACCGACGTACCCGCCTGCTGCAGCACCTGGCTGCGGGTCAGCTCGGCGGTTTCGGCCGCGAAGTCCGCATCCTGGATCCGCGAACGGGC
>NZ_JAWLFK010000107.1:0-2630 GCF_041685615.1 Thioalkalivibrio sp. | reverse complement strand
ACCCCGAAGTCCGGATCCCAGCAGGCCTCGCCGCAGATGCTCGCGCCCAGCCGCAGGTATGCCTTCAGCAGGGGTGGCAGGGGCGCCGGTGAGGCGGACGCGCCGGGCGTGGCGGGCATCGGCTGGCGGGGATGGACGCGGTACTGCGGCGGCGAGGGATGCTTCGCGTAGAGCTGCTTCAGCAGCGCATGTGCTGCCTTGTCATGCGGTGCAAAGGGAATGCTCGCGCAACCGATCATGAAGTCGAAACCTCCCCGGGTCATCACCCTTGCCAGGCCGGTCCAGAGCGCGTTGATGGCCCAGCCCGTGCGGTAGTCCGCGCGCACGCAGGTCCGTCCGACCTCCATGACCCGGCCGGGAAGATCCACCAGCGCTCCGAGGTCGAATTCGCCTTGGGAGTAAAAACCGCCCGCGGCGGGTGCGTCGTCCGAAACCAGGATGCGGGTACTGGCCACGACCTCACCGGTATCGACCTCGCGGACAAGCAGATGGCGGCAGAATGCGTCATAGCCATCGGCATCGATACCGCGATCGGCGGTCGGCAGACGCGCGCCCATCTCCTGGGCGAAGACCCGGTAGCGCAGCTGCTGACAGGCGAGTACATCGGCCGGGCTGGAGGCCAGCTCGGTGACCAGGGCCTGACGGGGAGCCGGTGCCCAGGGCCCGTATTCAGCGAGTTGCGGCATGAACATCCTCTTGGGTTACAGACCCCATAGCTTGGGGGCGCATGGTGACAGGCCCTTGAAATTTAGTTGACAGCGCTGTGAATCTTGAGCCCGCGATCCTTCGTTTACGCCGGCCTTCGCCAACTGTCATGGCACCGCGCCACCCCGGACGATGAAGGCGTAAGCCCGGTATGGAGTGCGGCGGCTTGCCGCCGTTTTGCCCTGCAGGAGGCTCGCCTCCCGTTGCGGAAGCAAGCTTCCGCGCGTGAAGGCGTGAGCAAGCTCCCGCACTCCATAGCGCTAACCCGGGGCGACAGACCGTAGACTGTCCAGCCAGGGGCCGGTCTCGAAAGCAATAGCGCGTCCGGGGCGCGGCGCGCGACCTTCACGCTAGGTGGGCGCCTCCTGGCCCTTCGTCGGCTCCCTTCCTCGCGGGGCGGGAGAGTATCGTTTCCGCGTTGCAGGCCTTTGTCACCAAACAGTCATCGCCTTGTCATTCAGTCATGCTAAACACCGCGCCCATGATCGAATCTGACCCGGCCGGCCCGGCCGTGGAATACCGGGCCCTGCTTTCGGAGATGCTTGCGTTGCGCGAGGAAGTCCTGGCAGGCGCGGCCCAGCGCCTGCGCTGGTTCGCACGGACGGACGTCGACGGAGACTATGCAGTCAGCGCCCGCAACCTGGCCGACTACCTCGCGCTGCGCTGCCGGGACCTGCGGCCGCTGCAGCTCCGGTTGGCGCGGCAGGGCCTGTCGTCGCTCGGCCGGGTCGAGGCCCACGTGCTCGCGAGCATCGATCAGGTGATCGGCGTCCTCACCGCACTGTGCGGTGAACCCGACCCGATGCTGGAGCCTGCGGCGGTCCCCGGCTTCGATGCCGGTAACGAATTGTTGGCAATCAATGCCAGGACGGTCTTCGGGCCGCCTCAGCCGCGGCGCACGGCGCGGATCATGGTCACGATGCCGGCCGAGGCAGCCACGAATGAGGGTCTTGTGAGGGCCCTGCTCGAGTCCGGCATGGACTGTGCTCGCATCAATTGCGCCCACGACGATCTGCCGGTCTGGCGGCGCATGATCGAGAACATCCGCAACGCGGAGGCGAGCCTGGGCCGGGGCTGCCGGATACTGATGGATCTCGCCGGCCACAAGATCCGTACCGGGCCACTGGAGGATGCGCCGGCCTCGACCCGCCTGCGGCCGCGACGGGCCGCGGCTTCGGGTGTGCGCGAACCGGTGAGGGTGGCCCTGGTGTCGGCTGCCGGGCAACACGCACTGCCCGATGGGATTGCGGACGTCTGCCTGGTCGCCGAGGACTGGGTCCTCGTCGCGATGGAAGCGGGCGACCGTCTGCAGTTCACCGATCTGCGCGGTCGGAACCGCCGCCTGGTGGTGGAACGGAAACTCGGGGGGCTGGGCTGGCTCGTGCGCGCCAGCAAGACCAGCATGATCGGCCCGGATACCGCGATGCGGCTGATGCGGTGGCAGGATGATCGCTGGGCCCGGGTGACGGTCGATCCCGTGCGCTTGAGCGGGCATCGTCGGCTCCCGGTAAAGATCCGCCTGCATCTCGGGGATCTCCTGCAGCTTACGGGACCCGAGCTTCCCGGACGTCCGCCACTCCTGGACGCGGAGGGAAACGAACGTGAGCCGGCGCGCGTCGGCATTACCGCATCCCGGGTTCTGCCGCATCTGTGTGTCGGGCAGGCCGTGTGGATCGATGACGGGCGTCTCGGCGCGATGGTGGAGGAAACGGGGCCGGACTTCGTCTCTCTGCGGGTGACACACGCAGCGCCCGACGGTTTCCGGCTGCGCGCCGACAAGGGGATCAACCTTCCGGGTGCCGAGCTCGGTCTCGGTCCGTTGAGCGGAAAGGATCTGGCCGATCTCGACTTCGTCGTGCGCCATGCCGACCTGGTCGGGTTCTCCTTCGTCGAGAGTGCAGGGGACATGCGCGTGCTGATGGAAG
>NZ_JAWLFK010000061.1:0-10870 GCF_041685615.1 Thioalkalivibrio sp. | reverse complement strand
AAAGCCGCACACGCAGTCCGAATGTACGGGAGCAATCGTCGCCCCGAAACCATCACTCAAACGCTTGGCAAACCGGGGGCGTCCATGTACGCAATGACGTTGCCGGGGGCGGACACCGTGCCTCTGTCCCTTGCGGGGCTTGGCAATGACGGGGTTCGGGTCCGGTGTTTTCACGGTGCGCCGGCATGCGGCTACAATCGGGGCCACCTAACCGAACCGGAGACGCTCGATGGATGTCGAGATGGGAGAAGAGGGTCTGAATGTCCTCGGGATCAGCCGTGAGCAGTGTGCCACCCTGGTGGAGGTCCTGAAGGCCAGCGAGGACCAGCGCTTCATGGATGACCCCGAACTGCGCAAGCTATTCAAGCTGCTGGCTGTGCTGCAGAGCGACCTGTGGGACGACATGACCGCCGGGCAGTTCGACTTCGCCCCCTACAAGAAGCAATAGCCTCATGCGGCGCTTTCCGATGCGCCCGTACCGGAGTCTTTCATGCCCGACAACGATTCCCGCCGACCGTCCAATTTCGTGATCGGCAATATCTTCCTTGGCGCCGCCGCCATCATGCTGTTCTTCTTCGTCTCGCTCTGGGACATCCTGGGCGTGTTTGCGTTGTTGATATGGATGGGCCTTGCCGCTTTCGGGGTTTACTTCATCGTCAAGGACAAGGACATCAATCCGGGCGGTCCGCCGAACTGATCCTGTGAAGTCGTCCTCCCCGGTGGTCGCGCAGCCGGACCCTGCATCGCCGGGGTTGTCCCGGTTGCGTTGGGAGTTTCTCGATTCCCTGGCACCGCGGGTCGCGGAACTGGAACGGCTGGCCGGGGACCTCGACGGAACGGGCGATGACGGCGACCGGCTGATTCGTCTCTACCGGGGGGCCCACACCCTGGCGCAGGCGGCCCAGATCTTTGATGTTGGATTGATCCGCGGTGTGGCCGAACCCCTGCGCGCGGCCCTTGCCGGGCTTCGCCGCGCCCCGGCGGGGCCGGACCGGGACCTGATCCTCGCCGCCGTACGTCGACTAGTTACGAGTGTGGAGGCATACCGCCAGCGTGCCCGCCCGGTGGCCCGGGCCCGTGTACGCCCCGTGGGCGGGCGTCCGGCCGAGTCGCGTGTGCACCTGATCGACGAAGGCGGCGAGGTCGGATGCGAGGTGGCGGGCATGCTCGAGGAGCAGGGCTTCCGTGTCGCCCGCGGTGAAACCGGTGCCCCCGACGACGACCCCTGTTCCGCCGTAGTCCTGTGCGCCGACGCTGTCGAAGCGGACGGGGGCGGGCTCCCGCAGTTGGCCTTCGCCCTCGCGACCGGCCTCCCCGTGCTGGCCGTGGCCCGGGCCTGGAGTCCGGGCGCGCGCCTGGAATGTGTGCGCCAGGGTGTGGCGCGTTGCCTCGACCATCCGCTGGCCACGGATACTCTGGTCGAGCAGCTGATGCAGATCGGTGGCGTGATCCTCGAGTCGGACTATCGCGTCCTGCTCGTGGCCGACGCCGCCCATGCCGAGTTGCAACCGCATCTGGTCGCGGCGGGGCTCGGGGTGTCGATTGCGTCCGATCCCGAGGCGGCGCGCCTCCATCTGGACGAGACCGGGACCGACGTGGTCGTTCTGGACCTGCAGGGCCTGACGGAGCCGGTCGAGTCGTTCGTGGCGTTGCTTCGGACCCGCGACAATGGTGGCTCGGTCCCGCTGCTTTTGCTGACCGAGGATCCCAGCCGGATCAATCAGCTAATGACCGTGCACCCCGGGGTTTCGGGGGTGTTCCTGAAACCGGTGGAGCCGGCGCGGATCGCGGCCGCCATCACCGCGCGGGCGCGCCAGCAGCGTCAAGTGGACGGGGTCAGCCGTTCCTATCGCGATGCGCTGTACGAGCGCGAGCGCGAGCATGTGGCGGTCAACGAGCACGCCCTGGTCAGCATCGCCGACGTGGCCGGAAACATCATCTACGCCAACGATCGATTCTCTCGGGTCAGCGGCTACGCGGTGTCCGAACTGATCGGGCGCAATCATCGCATCCTCAAGTCCGGGCAGCATCCACCGGAGTTCTACGCCGAACTGTGGTCCACCATCGCCTCCGGTCGTGTCTGGCAGGGCGAGGTGTGCAATCGCGCGCGCGACGGCTCGCTGTACTGGGTAGAGACCACCATCGTCCCGTATCTCGGAAGCAATGGTCGGCCCTATCAGTACGTGTCCATCCGCACCGAGATCACCCATGTGAAGCGTCAGGAGCACCGCCTGCGCTCGAGCCAGATCTTCGCCAACATGGGGACCTGGGAGTGGGCACCGGACCGCGAGGCGCTGGGCTGGTCGGAGCGCATCCCGCCATTGTTGGGCTATCCCGAAGGCGGCCTGGAGCCGACGGTCTCCAATTTCTTGGACGCCGTGCATCCTGGTGATCGCGGGCGGGTACGCACCGCCATCGCCAGCAGCCTGCGCCGCGGTTCCTACCTCGAACTGGAACACCGGGTGATCTGGCCGGACGGGTCGGAACACTGGCTGCTGGAACGCGGCGACGTGGTGCGGGGTCAGGACGGCGAGATCCTGTACATGCTGGGCGTGATGCAGGACATCACCAAGCGCAAGAATTCCGAGCTGGCGCTGTCCGACCTGTCCACCCGCCTGCTGGAGTCGCAACGGCTCGCGCGTATCGGAAACTGGGAGATGGATGCGCTTGATGGGCGGATCACCTGGTCCCGGGTGCTCCGCGAGATCTTCGAGCTGGATGCCGAAGACGCGCCGCTTGAACGCGACGACTACCTGACCCTGGTGCACCCGGATGACCGCCATCAGGTCGAGAGCTTCCTGGCTGGCGTCGGCGAGAGTCGGCACCACGAGATCAACCACCGGGTGGAGCTGCCCGGCGGACGCATCCGCTTTGTCCACATGATCGCGAGCGGGCGGTTCGATAGCGACGGCCGATTGACGCACGTCGGCGGCAGCCTGCAGGACATCACCGAGCTGCACCAGGCGCAGGAACATCTGGCGTTGTTCCAGCGCATCTTCGAAGCCTCCGAACAGGGGATCGAGGTGGTGGATCGCGAGGGCCGCTTCGTCTACGTCAATCTGGCGGCTCTGGACATGCTGGGCTATCGTTCGGAGGAGTTGCTGGGCCGGGATTTCCACGAGCTGGGGATCATCCCGGCGGAGAACAAAAAAGAGGAGCAGGAGATCGACCAGGTGCTGGCCGAGGGCGGGGCCTGGACGGGCAAGCTGCCCCAGCGCTGTGCCAACGGGGCCGTGTTTATTACGGCCAGCACGATCGGCGTGTTGCGCGATGCCCGCGGCGAGCCGCAATACGGCTTCAACATTTTCAGTGATTTTACCGATGAATTGCGCCGTCGCTCGGAGCTCCATCGGGCCCGCGAGACGGCCGAGGCGGCCAACCGCGCCAAATCCGACTTCCTTTCCAACATGAGCCACGAACTGCGCACGCCCATGAACGCCGTTCTCGGCTTTGCCCAGTTGCTGGAGAGCGATCCGGCGCTGGATGAACGCCAGCGTGGCCACCTGGAGGAGATCACCCGCGCGGGCCGGCACCTGCTGGACCTGATTAACGAGATCCTGGATCTTGCCCGAATCGAGGCCGGTCGCATGCAGGTCGAGCCGGAACCGGTAGCGCCGGGGCCCGTGCTGGAGGAGTGTCTGTCCCTGCTGGAGCCCATGGCACGCGACAGTCGCGTGGAGCTTGAGCCGGACACCCTGCCGACCGTGATGCTGCAGGCCGATCCGCGGCGGCTGAAGCAGGTGCTCCTGAACCTGCTCTCCAATGCGATCAAGTACAACCGGGCCGGCGGAAGCGTGCGTGTGAGTGCTGCGGTGGGGGACGCCGATGTCCGGATCGCTGTACGTGACAGCGGGCCGGGCCTGACCGAGGATCAGCGCCGGCGGTTGTTCCAGCCGTTCGAGCGGCTGGCGGCGGAGGAACAAGGGATCGAGGGCAGCGGTGTCGGACTTGCGGTTACCCGCAATCTGGTCGACCTGATGGGAGGCGAGATCGGGGTCGACAGTGTGCCGGGGGAAGGCAGTACCTTCTGGTTCTGTCTGCCCCGGGCGCGGGGCCGGCTGCTTCCGGGAACCGGGGATGATGCGGCGATGGCTGACGGCGCCCGTGCGAAGGGCGAGTGCCGCGTGCTCTGTATCGAGGACCACGATGCCAACCAGCGCCTGATGCGCGAGATGCTGAAACAGCAGGGCGCTGCCGATTGCCGAATGGCGGAATCCGCCGCCGAGGGGCTCGACATGGCCCTGCGGGATCCACCCGAGCTGATCCTGCTGGATCTGAACCTGCCGGTGATGGATGGCTTTCAGGTGCTGCGCGCGCTGCGGGCCGAGCCGGAGCTGGCCGCGATCCCGGTGATTGCGGTGACCGCCGATGCCACGGATGCTACGCGCCACCGGGTCGAACAGGCCGGGTTCAACGATTTTCTCACCAAGCCGATCGGAGCGAGTTCGCTCCTGCGGGCGCTGGAAGGCTGCCGCACGAGGCGCCCGACGGACTGAACCGGCAAAGGAATGTACGCGGTGTCGCCTCCCTTCTGGGTCAGCGTTGTCTTAAATAAAGAGAAAGCCGACGATCGTGACCGCCGCAATCACCGCGACCGCGTCCGCGGTCAGTGCGGCGGCCAGGGTGTGGCGCACGCGCTTGATGCCGACGGCGCCGAAGTACACGGCGAGCACGTAGAAGGTGGTCTCGGTCGAACCCTGCAGGGTCGAGACCAGGATGCCGACATGCGTGTCCGGTCCGGTGGCCGGATCCTGCATGATGCCGGCCATGATGCCGTAGGCGCCGGAGCCGGACAGCGGCCGCAGCAGCGCCATCGGCAGGGCCTCGGCCGGCAGGCCGAACGGCGTGGTCAACGGCCCGGCCAGCCCGACAAACATCCCCAGTGCACCGCTCTCGCGCAGCATGCCCACCGCGACCAGGATCGCGACCAGGTAGGGGATGATGCGCAGCGCGACATTGAAGCCCTCCTTCGCCCCCTCCACGAACACCTCGTAGACCGGCACGCCGCGAATGACGCCGTAGGACAGGAAGCCGACCACTAGCCCCGGGATGATCCACGGGGCGATGGCCTGGCCGTAGAGGATGGTCAGCGGGATGATTGCGAGCACTCCGGCCAGCGCGGTCAGCGAAACCCAGGCGGGGTAGCCCTCGGCGGGAACCTCGATGTTCATCGGCTGCTGGTCAGTCGAGTCCACTGTCGGGGCGGCGTTTCGGGTGGGCTCGGCGGTCGCCTCCCGGCCTGCCTCGCGTATCGTGTTGTCCAGCTCGCTTGTGGCATCCGCGGGCGTCTGGCTCGGATCCACGCTACGAGTCGCCGGTGGTGACAGGAAGTAGCGCTGCAGGATCAGCGCGCTGGCGATGCCGGCGATGGTGGCGAACAGGGTCGCGAACAGCGTGGTCGGCAGGATCGCGGCCGGGGCTTCGGAGCCCAGCGAGGCCCGCAGCGCGATGACGCCGGTGGGCAGCAGCGTGATGCTCGAGGTGTTGATCGTGAGGAACAGCGCCATTGCGTTGGTCGCGGTTCCCGGATGGGGATTGAGCTTCTCCAGTTCCTGCATCGCGCGGATCCCGAACGGTGTCGCGGCGTTGCCCAGGCCCAGGATGTTCGCGGAGAAGTTCAGGATCATCGCGCCCATCGCCGGATGGTCCGGGGGCACGGACGGGAACAGGCGTACCATCAGCGGACGCAGCAGCCGCGCCAGCACGGTCAGCAGGCCGCCGGCCTCGGCGATTTTCATCAGACCCAGGAACAGGGCCATCACCCCGACCAGTCCCAAAGCCAGTTCCACGGCGGAACCCGCGGCCTCGATCGCGCCCTCGGACAACGCCTGCATCGGCTGCTCGGCGGGGTCGGTGGAGCGGATCTCGCGGATCGCGGCGGTCGCCACGGCGATCACGATCAGCGCGAGAAAGATCAGGTTCATGCGGCGCCGTGTGCCACGCTCATCGGTTCTCCCCGCGTGATACGCCGCGCAGCACGGCATCCATCGCACGGGCCGGCAGCAGCCACTTGAGGAAGGCGAACAACCGCGTGGGGAAGGTTACGTGATAGCGCACCCGCGGGCGGCGGGCCTCCAGGGCATGCACGACACAGCGCGCGACGGCCTCGGGTCCCAGCGTGAACGGCGCATCGGCCTCGGCGTTCGCCATGCGGACCTCGGCGGCGCGGTAGGTTTCCTGCCAGGGGCTCGATTCGCGCTGGATGTGGTAGCGAAAGGCCTTCAGCGCGTTGGCTCGGAATGCGCTGCGGATCGGCCCCGGCT
The DNA here is from genome assembly GCF_041685615.1 of Thioalkalivibrio sp. Lineage (GTDB taxonomy): Bacteria > Pseudomonadota > Gammaproteobacteria > Ectothiorhodospirales > Ectothiorhodospiraceae > Thioalkalivibrio. The sequence continues at coordinate 4,607 of NZ_JAWLFK010000061.1, read as the reverse complement.
CGATCAGGGCGACATGGATGCCGGTGCCGTGCAGTTCCTGGCGCAGGGTGTCGCTCATGCCCTCGATCGCGAACTTGGAGGTCACGTAGGCCCCGCGCAGGCGCAGGGCGACCAGGCCCAGTACCGAGCTGTTCTGGATGATGCGGCCCTCGCCGGCGCGGCGCATGGCGGGCAGGACGGCGTTGATCAGTTCCAGCCAGCCGAGGACGTTGGTCTCCAGCTGTGCGCGCAGGGTGGCCCGATTGAGGTCCTCCACCGCGCCCGGCTGCCCATAGGCGCCATTGTTGAACAGGGCGTAGAGGTGGCCGTCGGTTCGGTGCAGGATCTCGGTGACCGCGCTGTGGATGCTGGCGGAGTCGTCGAGATCCAGTTGCAGTGCCTCGAAGCCGTCCTTCTTCAGACGGGCGACATCCTCGCCGCGGCGCGCGGTGGCAAACACCCGGTAGCCGCGCTCGCGCAGTAGGCGTGCGGTGCAGGCCCCGATGCCGCTGGAGCAGCCGGTGATCAGGACCGCGCGCGTGGGAGCTGGGCTCATGGCGGCGGGTTCAGTAGGTGAGTGTGGCGACATCGTCCTCGACGACCTCGCCGATGAAGGCGCCGCCACCCCGCATACCGTCCAGCTCGGGCACGGCGTTGTCCAGGGTCAGCCCGTTCTCGTCCATGGCCCCCGCGCAGGCGTAAAAGCGGCAGCCGGCCTCGTGGGCGTCCTGCATGAAGCTGTAGACCGATTTCTCCTGAGCCTCGCCGGGATAGATCTTGTCCGCCACGCCCTGGCGCAGCAGGCGCGTGGTTCCGGCGGCGAAATAGAGCTCCACTTCCAGATCCATCGCGGCGGCAACAGTGGCCTGGAAGAACGGGGCCCCCAGGGTGCCGGGGCGGTCCAGGTCCAGATTCAGCAGCATGATCACGATCTTTTCGGCCATGACGGGTCCTTGTGTGGTCGTTTCTTCAATCGGGGAATGATCCGCGCTGCGGCTTCCGCGCGCAAACACGGATGGTTGGAAGGGAAGGTCTTTTATTCCCGCGAAACGGCCGCATAATACGCCTCAACCCGCGTTTTCGCGGATACATTCCGAGGATTCCAGCCATGCCCATTTACGAATATCAGTGCAAGGATTGCGGCGAGATCTCCGAGATCCTGCAGAAGATCTCCGATCCGCCGGCCATCATCTGTCCCGAGTGTGGTGCCGAGGCCCTGACCAAGCAGGTCTCCGCGGCCGGATTCCGCCTGGCCGGTGGGGGCTGGTACGAGACCGATTTCAAGAAGGACGGCAAGCGCAACCTCAAGGAGGGTAGCGGTTCGGGCGCCAGCAGCGCTCCGAAGGCCGAGTCGTCCGGCAGCGCCAAGACCGGTACCGCCGCGACCGGTACCTGATCCGTGCTGGTCTCCCTGCGCCGCTACCTGATTGCAGGGCTGCTGGTCTGGCTGCCGCTGATCGTCACCGGCTTCGTCATCAAGCTGCTGGTCGACCTGCTGGACTTCACCATCCTCCTCCTGCCGCCGGCCTGGCGGCCGGAGGCCATACTTGGCTTCTCCATCCCGGGTGCCGGCATCGTCCTGGCGGTCGTGGTCGTGTTCGTGACCGGCGTGGTGGTGGCCAATATCGTCGGGCGCAAGCTGGTGTCGGTGGGCGAATCGATTGTCCGTCGCATCCCGCTGGTCAGCTCGATCTACGGGGCGGTCAAGCAGGTCACCGAGACCGTGCTGTCGGACGGCGGACAGGCGTTTCGCAAGGTGATGCTGATCGAGTATCCACGGCGCGGCCTGTGGTCGGTCGGCTTCATGACCGGGGTCGCGGCCGGCGAGGTGCAGGACCGTACCGAGCACGACGTGGTGACCGTGTTTGTCCCGACCACCCCTAATCCGACCTCCGGCTTCGTGCTGATGGTCCCGCGGGAGGAGGCCATCGAGCTGGACATGACGGTGGAGGACGGCCTCAAGTTCGTGATGTCCATGGGCGTCGTGACCCCCCTGAAAAGCCCCGAGGATGCCCCGGCTCCGGTTGCGCGGGAGCAGGGCAAATCGTAAGATTTCCGGCCTTTTCGCGGGCGCGAGCGGCATGTTCGCCCCGTTTTCCCGACTAACCGTGCAGCCCCAGGTGGGGTGCCCTTCGGCTGGAACAGCGCAATGCGAACTCATCTGTGTGGACGTGTCACCGAGAACGAACTCGACTCGGAGGTGACCCTCTGCGGCTGGGTCAACCGCCGGCGTGACCATGGCGGCGTGATCTTCGTCGACCTGCGCGACCACGCGGGGCTGGTGCAGGTGGTGTTCGACCCCGACCGCGAAGAGGTCTTCGCGCGTGCCGAGCAGTTACGCAGCGAGTATGTGATCCGTATGACCGGCCGCGTGCGCCGGCGCCCCGAGGGCACCGAGAACCCCGACCTGACCACCGGGGCGGTGGAGATCCTGGGTCTCGAGCTGGAGGTCCTGAACGCCGCGAAGACCCCGCCGTTCCCACTGGACGACGAGGACGTCGGCGAGGACACCCGCCTGCGCTATCGCTACATGGACCTGCGCCGCCCGTTGATGCAGCAGCGCCTGCGCCTGCGCGCGCAGGTGACGGCTGCCATGCGCCGCTTCCTCGAGGCGCGCGACTTCCTCGACCTCGAGACTCCGATGCTGACCAAGGCCACGCCGGAGGGCGCGCGCGACTACCTGGTGCCCAGCCGCACGCATCCGGGCAGTTTCTTCGCCCTGCCGCAGTCGCCGCAGCTGTTCAAGCAGCTGCTGATGATGTCCGGCATGGACCGCTACTACCAGATCACCCGCTGCTTCCGCGACGAGGACCTGCGCGCCGATCGCCAGCCGGAGTTCACCCAGCTGGACATGGAGATGGCGTTCGTCGACGAGGCGGACGTGATGGATGTAACCGAAGGTCTGATCCGCCACCTGTTCCGCGAGGTCCAGGGCGTCGAACTGCCCGATCCGTTCCCGCGCATGGCCTATGCCGAGGCGATGGCCCGCTTCGGTTCGGACAAGCCGGATCTGCGCATCCCGCTGGAGTTCACCGAGCTGACCGAGGTGATGCAGGCGGTGGAGTTCAAGGTCTTCAACGGCCCGGCGAACGACCCCGAGGGCCGCGTGGCCGCGTTGCGCGTGCCGGGCGGGGCGAAGCTCACGCGCAAGGAGATCGACGTCTACACCGAGTATGTCGGTCGCTATGGCGCGAAGGGGCTGGCCTACATCAAGGTCAACGATCCGGCCGATCTCGAGGGCGGGCTGCAGTCGCCGATCCTCAAGTTTCTGCCGGAGGATGTGACCCGGCAGATCCTCGAGAAGACCGCGGCCGCTGCCGGCGACCTGATCTTCTTCGGCGCGGACAAGGCCTCGGTGGTCAACGAGGCGATCGGCGCTTTGCGCGTGAAGATCGGCCACGACCTGGACCTGGTCGAGACAGGCTGGCGACCGCTGTGGGTGGTGGACTTCCCGATGTTCGAGTACGACGACCAGGACAAGCGCCTGTATGCCCTGCATCACCCGTTCACCGCCCCGGCGGTGGACAGCCCGGAGGCGCTGCGCGCCAACCCGCGCGAGGCGCTGTCCCGTGCCTACGACATGGTGCTCAACGGCACCGAGGTCGGCGGCGGCTCGATTCGTATCCACAACCCCGAGATGCAGCAAGCCGCCTTCGAGGCTCTGGGCATCGGCGAAGATGAAGCGCGCGCGAAGTTCGGCTTCCTGCTGGATGCACTCAACTTCGGTGCCCCGCCGCACGGTGGTCTGGCCTTTGGCCTCGACCGCCTGGTGATGCTGATGAGCGGTGCCCACTCGATCCGCGACGTGATGGCCTTCCCCAAGACCCAGACCGCCGCCTGCCTGCTGACCGATGCACCGGCCCCGGTCGGCGAGAAGCAGCTGCGCGAGCTGGGCATCCGTCTGCGCCCCGGCGCCACCCAGCAGGCCGAATAGGCCCCGGACCGGTCGGACACCATGGCCGGCATGCGCACCAGCGTCGTTACCGTCCACGGCTGGCACATGTCCGGTCTGGAGATGGCCCTGCTGGCCCGGCGGTTGCGGGCCGCCGGCCACGAGGTTCACGGATTCCGCTATGCCTCGCGGCGGCAGACGCCGGAGCAGGCCGGCCGGGCACTGGCCGACTTTCTGGACGACGTCCCGGGCGATCTGGTGCATCTGGTCGCCCACAGTCTGGGCGGGGTGGTCGTGCGCCATCTGTTCGAGGTCGCTCCGGTGCAGCGCCCTGGCCGCATCGTGATGCTCGGCTCGCCCCTGGCCGGCAGCCGCGTGGCTGCGCGCCTGGCGCGGAACCGGGCCGGCCGCTGGTGGCTGGGCGCCGCCCTGGATCGCGGCTTGCTTGGTGGCAGCCCGATCCTGCGGGGGCGCGATATCGGCATGCTCGCGGGCAGCCGGTCGTTCGGGCCGGGCCCGCTGCTCGCGCCGCTGCCGCATCCGCACGACGGGCTCGTCGCAGTGGACGAGACCGGTGGGCCCGACGTCTCGCGTCACCTGACCCTGCCGGTCACGCACATGGGCATGCTGTTCGACAAAGTGGTGGCGCGCGAGACCCTGCACTTTCTGGAGGCGGGCGAGTTCCTGCCCTGAGGCCTGCCGAGCGCCGTCAGGCCCAGCGTGCACTGTCATCGCG
>NZ_JAWLFK010000060.1:0-10893 GCF_041685615.1 Thioalkalivibrio sp. | reverse complement strand
CCGTTCGACTTGCATGTGTTAGGCATGCCGCCAGCGTTCAATCTGAGCCAGGATCAAACTCTTCAGTTTAAAGCTATTTACGGATAGCTCCGTAATACCATTTGAAGAGCAGACCAAAACTCTCAGAACTCTGAGGTTTGGTTGCTTGCTTCGATCTTTGGAGATGGAGGTTTCCAGCCCCTACGACGCAAGCATCCGCACAAACTACTTGATTCACTTTTTCTTAAAGAACGCTGCTGTGTGTCTCAGCAGGGAGCCGCGTATTCTGCGGCTGGCTCGATCCGGTGTCAACACCGTTGCGAGACTTTTTGTATCGGCCGTCCGGCTGGCGATGTCTTGCCGTCCGTTGAACCGAGCACGAAATTATGCAGCGTACTGTGTCAGGCGTCAACCCCTGGGGCACATTTTTTGCTGCGGCCTTCGGCCCTCCCCGCAGCCGGTTTACCGGCCTTTCTCGAGGCGATCCGCGGTGTTTCTGCGGATGTCCGAAGCGGCTGTACCGTTCGGTGAGCGCGCATTATAGGGGGTGGCGGAAATCGGTCAAGGGGGTTTCGGAAATATTTTCGCAATACACTCTCAGGCCTCCTTCGCGGCCTCGAGGTGGACCCGCGCCAGACGCCGCTTTCCAACCTGAATCACGTGGGTTTCGCCAGGCCCCAGGGTGCGCCCTGCATCCTCTGCGCGTTCTCCATCGATGCGCACAGCTCCCTGGCGGAGCATGCTGCGCCCCTCGGAGGTGGAGGCGACCAGCCCGGCGGACTTGAGGACATTGGGCAGCAATAGACCATCGGGCGGCACCGCCACGGTTATCGGCGGGAGGTCCTCCGGGACAACGTGTTTCTGAAAGCGCTCAATGAAACGAGCCTGGGCCTTCTCACCCCGCCCCGGCCCCTGGAATCGGTCCACCAGTTCACGTCCCAGCTCGAACTTGATGTCGCGCGGATTCCTTTCGCCGGCTTCCGCAGCCCGCCGGAATTCGCGAATGTCGTGCATGGGCCGCAGGCTCAGGAGCTCGAAATAGCGCCACATGAGATCGTCGGAGATGGACATCAGCTTGCCGAACATGTCGTCGGGGGAATCCTGGACCCCGATATAGTTGTTCAGCGACTTGCTCATCTTCTGGACACCGTCCAGCCCTTCGAGGATTGGCATGGTCAGGATCACCTGGGGTGCCTGCCCCTCCTGCTTCTGCAGTTCGCGCCCCACCAGAAGGTTGAACTTCTGGTCGGTGCCGCCCAGCTCCATGTCCGCCTTCAGCGCGACGGAGTCGTAGCCCTGAATAAGCGGATACAGGAATTCGTGGATCGCGATCGGCTGGTGCTCGGTGTATCGCTTGTGGAAGTCGTCACGCTCAAGCATGCGCGCCACGGTGTGGCGCGAGGCCAGCTGGACCATGCCGGCCGCACCCAGTGGTTCCATCCAGGTGGAATTGAAAACGACCTCGGTCCGTTCGGGATCGAGGATACGAAACACCTGCTCGCGATACGTCGCGGCATTTCGTTCGATGTCCTCGGCGGACAACGGCGGACGTGTGGTGTTCTTCCCCGAGGGGTCACCGATACGGCCGGTGAAATCACCGATCAGGAACAGGATATGGTGACCCAGGTCCTGCAACTGGCGCAGCTTGTTGATCAGCACCGTGTGCCCCAGGTGCAGATCCGGTGCGGTGGGGTCGAACCCCGCCTTGATCCGCAACGGGCGGCCCGTCTTGAGGCGCTCGACGAGGTCGCCCTCAAGCAGGATTTCATCGGCACCGCGACGGATCACGGCCAGCTGGTCTTCGAGTTCCATGTCGCCCCTTGATCGAGATCGGCGACCGGCCGGGCTGGCCGGTCGCGCGCAAGGATACCGCGAGCCCCAAGCGGACGCGAAATGCCGCGGTGGTCCAGAATGCAACCAGACCGCCACGGGCATGCGAGGACCAACACCATGACGGAACGCTTTATCGGGCTGATGTCCGGCACCAGCCGGGACGGCGTCGATGCCGTGCTGACGGAAATCCACGACGACGGGACACTAGAGGTGGTCGATTACTGCCAGATCGACTATCCCGACGATCTCGCCCAGGATCTGGCGACCGCGGCCACGACCGAAACCCTGCGCTACCGGCAGCTGGGCACCCTGGACGCACGCCTTGGGCAGCTGTTCGCCCGCGCCGTCCACGCCTTGCTGGACCAGACCGGCCTGACTCCTGGCGCGATCCGCGCAATCGGAAGTCACGGCCAAACCGTGCACCACGCACCGGACGCCGAGCCGCCCTTCACCTGGCAGATTGGCGATCCCTTCCGCATTGCCGAGGCAACCGGAATCGACACCGTGGCCCAGTTCCGCCCGCGCGACATCGCGGCCGGCGGCGAAGGCGCACCACTGGCCTGTGGGTTTCACGCGATGCAGTTCGGCGCGGCCGACGAGACGCGCGCGGTGCTGAATCTTGGGGGCATCGCCAATGTCACCTGGCTCCAGCCCGGCCATCCCGTGATCGGCTTCGACTGCGGCCCCGCGAACACGCTGATGGACGACTGGAACCGGCGTCACCATTCGACTCCGTTCGACCGCGATGGCGCCTGGGCTCGAACCGGCACGCCGGACCCCGAACTACTGACCCGACTGCTCGGGGACCCGTTCTTCCAGCGACCCCCGCCCAAGAGCACCGGCCCCGAGTACTTCTCGCCCGGCTGGCTCCGCAGCCTGGCGCGCGACCGCCTCGACCGGGTCCGCCCCGAGGACATCCAGGCGACCCTGGCCGAACTGACGGTGGAGGGCATACGCCACGCCCTGGAACACCTGCACACCCAACCGCCCGACCGCACGCTAGTGTGCGGCGGCGGCGCACACAATCGGCACCTGATGCAGCGCCTCGCCCAGGCGCTGCCCGATACCCGTGTGGAGTCCACCGAGCGCCACGGCGTTCCCGCTCAGCAAGTGGAAGGCGCCGCGTTCGCCTGGCTGGCTGCCCGCACCCTTGCCGGTGAATCCGGGAATCTGCCGGAGGTCACCGGGGCGCGCGGCCCGCGCGTGCTCGGCTGCATCATCCCCGGTGGCACCCGCCCCGCGGGGCACGAATCATACGCCCCATGACGAAAAAGGCCCGATCCGCCGGATCGGGCCTTCTCCAGTCGGGGTTTCGGTCGACTTCAGACCGAGAAGCTGGAACCACAGCCACAGGTCGTAGTGGCGTTGGGATTGCGGATCACGAACTGCGCGCCTTCCAGGCCTTCGGTGTAGTCGATCTCGGCACCGGCCAGATACTGGAAGCTCATCGGGTCGATCAACAGCGTCACCCCGCCGTTCTCCACCACGGTGTCACCGTCGCCGACCGTCTCGTCAAAGGTGAAGCCGTACTGGAAGCCCGAACACCCGCCACCACTGACGAACACGCGCAGCTTGAGGTTGTCGTTGTTCTCTTCCTCGATCAGCCCCTTCACCTTGGTGGCTGCGGCATCGGTAAAGATCAGCGGGCTGGGCATTTCGATGTCCAGTTCCGCTTCGGACGTCATGGGCTCGGACATTCGGGGCCTCCTGTATCATCATTTTCATTCACGCTACGGAAGACTGAGCACCGGAGTCAAGAATGCCCATCTTCCGTGGGATTGCTCAGGACCGGGGTCTCCTCCGCCCCCTCCAGTTCACCCTGCAACGGGTGGTCGACCCGCTTGAGCAGGCCGTCGATCTGCGCGCCTTCCGCCATCTGCAGCATCGTGTAGTAGAGGTTGCCGGTCAGCCGGGCGGTCTCGCCCAGTTCCACATGCTCTCCTACATGGACATCGCCATGCACCTCTCCGTTCATCAGCAGGTGCGGTACAGCGACATGACCCTCGATCACCCCCCCGTCTGCCACCACCAGGACGGCCGATGGATCCGTCGCGGCCCGAATATCGCCGATCACGCGGCCCTCGATGTGCAGCCCGCCGCCAAACTCGATGTCGCCATGGATCACCGTATTGCGCCCGACCAGCGTATCCACCTTGCTCGCCCGACGGCCCTTCTTGCGTCCAATCATTGCGTACCCTCCAGCAGGCGATCCCACTCGGCCCTTTCGGCGACCGGTTCGAGATCCTCGTCATCCTCGGCACTCGCGCGCAGTGTTAATTGCCGCGGCTCGAAATCTTCCGGCAAACGGATCCGGACCTGCTGGTTGCGCACCAACGTCAGATTCTCCAGCGTGCGGGCGGCGTCCAGATCCAGGGCATCGGCATCGAGCGTGACCACATCCTCCTCGTCGGCCGGCACCCCGTCCACTTCCAGTGTCCATTGCAGGTCCACCGATCGGTCCAGCCCCGAGCGGTAGACCTGAAAGTGCACATCGAACACCCCGGCCTGCCCGGTGCGCTGCAACCGGAGGGCCCGGATTCCCAGCCCATCCTCGCCCGCGCCCTCTGCGAGACGCTGGTAGAACGCCAGTTCATCACGCAGCTCCAGTAGTTCGGCCTCCTGCCGCTCGATGTCGCCGGCAAAGGCCGCAACCTCCGCATTCTTGAACGCCAGCTGTTGCTCGGCGCGCCGCAGGGCCTCCTCGGCCTCCTGACGTGCGGCGACCTCCCGTTCCACGTCCGCTCGCAGGGCGTTGATCCCCGCCCGCGAACCCTCTGTCCGCGTGTCGTCATGCCCGGTGCCCGTCAGCCAGATGCCGGCCGCGACGGCCCCGGTCACCAGCAATGCGCCGGCCAGCAGCACGGTCCGCCAAGCGCCCCCGCGCCGCCTCGACGACCTTCGCCGCGCCGGGATCCGCGGCCGACGGGGCAGGCGCGGAACATGGATGTTCATGCGGCCGCTCCGCGCATCAGGGGAAGACCGGCAGCCCGTCGAGCCCCACGGTCTCAGCCTGGCCGAACATCAGATTCATGTTCTGCACGGCCTGCCCGGCCGCGCCCTTCACCAGGTTGTCGATCACCGACAGCACCATCAGTCGCCCGGAGTGCGGCGGCTGCGCCAGCGCCACCCTGCAGAGGTTGGTACCCCGCACGCTGGACGTCTGCGGATGGGCCCCTGCCGGCATCACGTCCACGAACGGTTCGTCGCGATAGCGCTGCTCGAAACAGGCCTGCCAGTCCGCACCCGCCGTCTGCGGACGCAGGTACAGGGTCGCATGAATCCCGCGGGTCATCGGTACCAGGTGCGGCTGGAAAATCAGCCCCACCGACTGCCCGGCCACACCGCTGAGGGTCTGGTGGATCTCCGGCCAGTGCCGGTGCCCGCCGCTGGCGTAGGCACGGAAGTCTTCCTGCACCTCGGCGAACAGCCCGCCGATCTGCGCCTTGCGCCCGGCCCCGCTGACGCCGCTCTTGGCATCCGCGATCACGTCCGAGGGATCGACCAGACCGGCCTCCAGCAGGGGCAGCACCGCAAGTGTCACGGCCGTGGGATAACAGCCCGGCACCGCGATCAGCCGCGCATCGCGAATCTGCTCCCGGTTCAACTCGGGCAACCCGTACACCGCCTCGGCCAAGTACTCGGGTGCGCCATGCGCCTGTCCGTACCACCGCGCCCACAATTCGGGATCCCGAATGCGGAAATCCGCCGACAGGTCAATGATGCGCGTGCCCCGCTCAAGCAGTGGCGCGGCCAACCCGTGCGCCACCCCGTGCGGGGTCGCGAAAAAGACCACGTCGCACTCACCCAGCGTCGCCTCGTCCGGGGCCTGGAAGATGGCGTCCACCGCGCCGCGCAGGCTGGGGAATCGATCGGCCACGGGCGTGCCAGTCTCGCCACGCGAGGTCACGACCTGCAGATCGGCCGTCGGATGCCGCGCCAGCAGGCGCAGCAGTTCCACGCCGGTGTAGCCGGTAGCCCCGACAACCCCGATACGGATGGGTTTGCTGTTGGTTGCATTCATCATGGTGCGGCATGATACCGCCTTGGCCGGGACCACGGAACGCAAGCCCGCCCCGCCAGTCCACATTTGCAGGCTATTCGATCAACGGATCACATCCCATGAGCAAAGTCAGGATCGACCGCAAGGCCATCTTCGGAGGCATCTTCATCCTCGCGCTGGTCGCCGTCGCTGCGACCATCTGGCTCACCAACGACGGCATGCGCCCGGCACCTGCCTTCTCCGCCACCACCCTGGACGGCGATCAGGTGGACCTGGAGGACTACGAGGGCCGGCCGGTCATGATCTCCTTCTGGGCGACCAGCTGTCCGTCCTGCGTCCGCGAGATCCCGGAACTGATCCACCTGCACGAGACCTACGCCGACGAGGGTTTCGAGCTACTGGCGGTCGCGCTGTCCTACGACCCGATCAACCGCGTGGAGGCCATGCGCGAGGACCGCGAGATGCCCTACAAGGTCATCCACGATAGCGATGAAGCGTTCTCTCAAGCCTATGGTGGCGTGCGCCTGACACCGACCACCTTCCTGATCTCGCCGAATGGCCGCATCGTCTACCAGAAGCTGGGCGACCCGGACTTCGAACAGATCGAGCGCCACCTGGAACGCTGGCTCTCGTAAATCAACGCTGAGCTGGCCCCGGGTCTCCCGGACCGTCAACGAGAAGGGCCTCAATGCAAGCCTACAACTGGTTCCTCAGCCTGCACGTGATCTTCATGGTCACCTGGTTCGCCGGGCTGTTCTATCTGCCACGCCTGTTCGTCTATCACGCGATGACCGGGGACGCCCTGGGTCACGAACGCTTCAAGGTGATGGAGCGCAAGCTGTTCTACGGGATCATGACCCCCGGCGCCCTGATCACCATCGCCTTCGGCGTGGCCATGCTGGTGGATCGCTCGTTCTACCTGGCCGAACCGTGGATGCACTTCAAGCTGACCCTGATCGCGCTCCTGGTGGCCTATCACGTCTGGTGCGGCAAGATCGTGCGCAACTTCCGCGACGACCTGAACCGCCGCGATCACACCTGGTATCGCTGGTTCAACGAGGTCCCGGTCCCGATCCTGGTGGGGGTCGTGGTGCTGGTGATCAACCGATCGATCACCGATGCCCTGATCGCGATCGGCGTCGTGCTCGGGATTTTCCTGCTGAGCGCCCTGATCGCGCTGTGGCGGACAAACCGCAACGGATAACGGACGCCGGCGGACGCCTGCGCGGGATCACGGATTTCCGGGGTCAGGTCTTGCCGGCGCGCACCAGGCCACCCAGCCCGGCCTGCACCAGGGCATTGTTCAGCAGCGACCGGATCTGATCGGCGTTCTCCAGCAGGCGGCATTGCGCCAGGAGTGCCTCGGCGCGGTCGGTGGAGAAGCTGCGGATCACCCATTTGACCCGCGGGATCGAGGACACGCTGACACTCAGACTGTCGATCCCCATCCCCAGCAGCAGGATGACCGCAGCCGGGTCGGCCGCCATCTCGCCGCAAACACTGACCGGTTTGCCGGCCCGGTGCGAGCCCTCGGTGATCGTCTCCAGCGCGTGGACGCAGGCCGGATGCAGCGTGTCGTACAGATGCGCCACGCGGGCGTTGTTGCGATCCACCGCCAGCAGGTACTGCACCAGGTCGTTGGTGCCCACGGACAGGAAGTCCACCCGCCGCGCGAGCATTTCCGACATGTACACGGCCGCCGGCACCTCCACCATTACCCCAACCCGCGGCATCGGGATACGGAAGCCCTCGTCCAGCAACTCCTCGCGCGCCCGGTTGAGCAGGGTCATCGCGCCCTTCAACTCGTCCAGCGCCGAAATCATCGGGAACAGGATCTGCAGGTTGTCGTGCGACCGGCTTGCCTTGAGCATCGCCCGCAGCTGGGTCAGGAAGATCTCCGGATGGTCCAGCGAGATGCGAATACCGCGCCAGCCGAGAAACGGGTTGTCCTCCTTCACCGGGAAATACGGCAGGGCCTTGTCACCGCCGATGTCCAGGGTGCGCAGGGTCACGGGCATGGGGTCGAACGAGGCCAGCACCTGCTCGTAGAGTTGGACCTGTTCCTCCTCGCCGGGGAACCGGTCGCGGATCATGAACGGGACCTCGGTGCGGTACAGCCCGACACCCTCGGCCCCGGATTCCAGCGACGGCTTGATGTCCGCCAGCAGGCCTGAATTTGCCAGCACCGGCACGGCGACCCCGTCGCGGGTCTCGGCCGGATCCTTCGCCAGCGCCCGCAGGTCCTCCGCCAGCTCGCGCTCCTCGCGTACCAGGCGCTCGAACTCCGCGCGCAATTCGGCGTTGGGGTTCACGAACAGCCGGCCCCGATAACCATCCACCAGGATCTCGCGCCCCTCCAGCCGACCGACCGGAAGCTCGGACACCCCCATCACCGCGGGGATGTTCAGCGCCCGCGCGAGGATCGCGATATGCGAGGAGCCCGTTCCCTTGGCCGAGACCATCGCCCCGAGGCGCTCGATCGGCACCTCGGCCAGATGCGAGGCGGTCAGATCGTCTCCCACCAGGATGCCGCCATCGGGAAACTCGTCCTGGCTGCGATCCGCCGGCAGCAGGTGCGAAAGCACGCGCCGGCCAAGGTCGCGCACGTCCGACGCGCGCTCGCGCAGGTACGGGTCCTCCATGTCCTCGAACACCCGCACGCTCTCGCGCACAGTGTCGCGCAACGCGGCGGGCGCCCACTGGCCGTTACGGATGCGCCCCTCGGTCTTGTGCACCAGCGAATCGGACCCGAGCAGCATCAGGTAGGCATCGAACAGCACCTGCTCGTCCGGACCCAGGGCCTCGCCCATGCGCTGCTTCAGGTCCTCGATCTCGGTGCGCGTCTCCGCGACCGCCTGCGTGAAGTGCTCCAGTTCGCTTTCCACCCCGGCGCCATCGCGATCGGGGATGGAATCGAGATCCGCCAGACGGTAGGCCACCACGGCCCGCCCGATGGCCACACCCGGCGAACCGGCAATCCCGGTGGCCTCGACGTTCACGTGCCCGATCAGGGGGGTCTCGGAGGAGATCTCGTCGTTGAACTCGGCGTAGGCAATGGCCCCGGCCAGCTGGGCCGCCAGGGTGATCAGGAAGGAAACGTGCTCGTCATCGAACTTGCGTGCCTGGTGCTGCTGCACCACCAAGACGCCCAGCAGGCTTCGCTGATGGATGATCGGCACACCGAGGAACGCGAGGAAGTGCTCCTCCCCGGTCTCCGGGAAATAGCGAAAGCGCGGGTGATCCTGAGCGCTGTCGAGGTTGACCGGCTCGGCGCGCGATGCGACGAGACCGACCAGGCCTTCCGACGGATCCATCTCGACATGCCCCACCGATTCGGAGCGCAGGCCCTCCGAGGCCATCAGAACCAGGCGACCGGACTGCGGCGACTTCAGGTAGATCGAGCAGACATCGATCTCCAGCGCCGCCTTCACCCGCGTGACGATGATGTGCAGCGCTTCAAAGAAATCGGCCGCGCCGTTGACCTCCTGCACCACACGGCGCAGGACCTCGAGCATCGAGGGCTGCGTCGGGACCGTCAACGCGAGGACACCGGGGAACGAGCCAGGGACGGGCCCGGACCACGGCGGCCACCGCGGTGCTCGCGCCGCTCTTCAAGCTCCGGGAACATCAACGGCACCAGCTCGCACAACGCCCGGCGGTAGACCTGGCGCTTGAAGTGCACGACCTCGCGCGCCGGGCGCCAGTAGTCGATCCAGCGCCAGTCATCGAATTCCGGGGTTTGCATTGCGTCCAGCACCACGTCGTTCTCGTCTCCGACCATGCGCAGCAGGAACCAGCGCTGCTTCTGGCCGATGCAGACCGGGCGCTGATGGCGCCGGACCATGCGCTCCGGCAGACGGTAGCGCAGCCAATGACGGGTGCTGCCCAGCACCTCCACGTGCCGGGGAAACAGGCCGGTCTCCTCGCGCAACTCGCGGAACATCGCCTCTTCCGGCGTTTCTTCCGCGTGCACACCCCCCTGGGGAAACTGCCAGGCCGCCTGTCCGACCCGCTTTCCCCAGAACAGCTGTTTTTCCGCGTTGCACAGGATGATGCCTACGTTTGCGCGATACCCGTCACAATCAATCACTTGCATCAGCCAGACGCTTTTCTATTACTGGCATTGTTCCACAGCCGGCGCCCCGGCGGCAAAGCCCCTACCCGGCCTCCGGTGCGGCCCCGAAAGGCCGCTGGAAGCTGCAGGCCGTCACGACCGCCGGTACACTTTGGCCCGACTCACGCCAACCCGAGACGCGCCCCATGGCCCTGGCCCTGTTCGACCTCGACAACACCCTTCTTGCCGGCGACAGCGATCACGCCTGGAATGAATTCCTGGCGGAGGTCGGCGCGGTCCATCCGACCTGTCACGCAGAGACCAACGACCGCTTCTACCAGGAGTACGTGGCGGGCACCCTCGACATCCACGAATTCTGCCGCTTCGCCTTCAGCCCCCTGGCCGAGCACCCACGCGCGCAGCTCGAGGCCTGGCGGGAACGCTTCATCGACACACTGATCCGGCCGATGATCGCCCCCGGCGCCCCGCGCCTGCTGGCCGAACACCGCGAGGCCGGCGACGAGCTGATGATCATCACCGCGACCAACCAGTTCGTGACCCAGCCGATCGCCGACATCCTTGGCGTGGATCACCTGATCGCGACCCTGGCAGAAGAACGCGAGGATGGAGAGTTCACCGGCGAACTGACCGGTGTGCCCTGCTTTCAGGAAGGCAAGATCGAGCGCCTGCGCCAGCACCTCGCGGACCACCCCGACCCCGAGGCCACCGTTGCCGGCGCCAGCTTCTACAGCGACTCGCGCAACGACATCCCGCTACTGGAACAGGTCGGTCGTCCGGTGGCCGTGGACCCGGACCCGACCCTCGAGGGACATGCCCGAAACAAGGGCTGGCCAGTCATCTCGCTGCGCGACGGCCCGGCTTAAGGAGACGCTTCATGCCCTGGCCAGATGAGTTGATTGCACCACGAAGGACACTGAGGGCACGAAGAAAACCAAAAGAATTTTCGAAGGCCTGGATCCGTTGGGCCGGACGAAGGCTATAAGTCCGCGTACTTGGCGGGACTTGC
>NZ_JAWLFK010000106.1:0-2651 GCF_041685615.1 Thioalkalivibrio sp. | reverse complement strand
GGGCGGCAATGCCTATTGTTATGTCGAGGGGTCGGAACACCTTCTGTTTTGACCTTCGCCTCCCGTATGGAGCCCCTTGCGGAAGGGTGCTCGGGCCGGAAGAAGGCGCTGGATGTTTGAGCGAAGCCGAAGGCGAAGCGAGTTCAGCGCCGCCGGCCCGAGGGCCCTGGAGCAAGGTTCCCGGGCTGAATCCGGGTGCCCTTCTTTGGGTCCTTTCTTGGGCAAGCAAGAAAGGACCTCGGGGCGCGCTGGCGAGTCAGCGCCGGGCAGTATGCGGACCGGAGCCCCCGTAAACACCGGATGCCGAACCAGGACCAGCCATCACCCGGCAGGCGGACAGCCAAACGCGCCGAAGACACCGACGACGAATCGGGCCCGGTCAGGCCCGCCGCGGGCCACCCGCGCTAGCTACGCGGCTTGAAGCCGGGTGGGTGGCGGGCGATCCAGGCGACGAAGTCGCGGATCACCGGCTCGGCCAGCAGCGCCTCGCGCGTGTTCAGGCGTTCCGCCAGGGTCTGCTCGTCGAAGTGCTTGTGGACGTGATCATGACAGGGGCGGCAGACCCTCAGGATCCGGCCCTCGCGCTCGGCGCGGCTGAAGCGCCGGCGGATACGCATGCGCCGGTGCTGCTTGCGCGGGATCAGGTGATGGCGGGTCAGGGCCTCCATCTCGCGTCCGCAGAGCTCGCAGCTGGCCGGCGAGGCCGGCTCGGGGTCGGCAGACCGGGTCACGGCGTCCGCAGGCGGCAGCGCGGCGGCGGCCGGGTGATGGCGTAGTCGGGTTCGGCCAGGTCCATCAGGCAGGGCGCGCCCTCGGGATCGGTGATGCGCGTGGCAATGGCACGGAGCGCGTCTCCACGCGGGCCCGTCTCGCGAACCTGGCGGCTGGTGATGGGCTGCCAGGCACCGTCGCGTTCCTCCGCGATCTCGAAGCCGAACGGGAAGTAGCCGGGGGCGCCAAGGCGCAGGTCAGTGACGACCAGGCGATCGGGTGCGTCCTCCCGCGCGGCGCGGTGGAAGCGCAGGAAGTCGCCGGCGAACCATTGCAGGCGCTGCCCGTCCTCAAGGGCCAGGGCTTCGTCCTGCAGGTGCGCCCCGCGCTCGAAGGCCTCGAAGTCGGGGCGGATGGGCTGGTCGAGTATACTCACCCACGCCTCCAGAAAGCGGTCATCATCCACCACGGTGACACGCCACAGGAGCAGGTTGAACGGGGTGGGCTGGACCAGACGCGGCCGGTCCTGCAGCTCCATCGCCATCAGTGCGGGCTGGATCCGGTGGTCCAGCCAGGCCTTCAGGGCCAGTCCCGATCCGGCATAGACAGTGGACAGGACGAGCCCGGCAACCAGCAGTCGCGGTGCGAAGCGGAACAACAATGCGCCGATGGCGACCACCAGCAGGGGCAGGGTGTAGAACGGATCGATCACGAAGATCGAGGCTACCCCGATCGGTCCCATGAAGGGCCACAGGATCTGCGTGCCGTAGGTGGTGAGGGCATCCAGCAGTACGTGGGTGGACAATATCAGGAACAGGAACCACCACCAGCGCCCGAAGCCGATCTCGCGGGTCGCCGGGATGCGCGCGAGCAGGCCCGCCACGCCGGTGGCGACCAGCAGTTGCAGCAGCAGGGAGTGACTGAAGCCACGGTGATGGATGAAATCGGAGACGTCGTCCCCGTAGGCTATGAGTACGTCGAGGTCCGGGACGATGGCCACGGCGGCGCCCAGCAGTACGGCCTTGCGGCCCAGGCGCGATCCGAGCGTCAGTCCGCCGACGACGGCGCCCAGGCTGGCTTGGGTAACGGGATCCATGCGGAACGATTTCCTTGTGCGTTGACGCGCCTGTGACTGGCGTCCGGCGCCCAGGTTCACGCGATCTGAACAGAGCGGCAGACATGACTCAAGCCGGACACGACAATCAGTGGCAGTTCTGGGTGGACCGGGGCGGTACCTTTACCGACCTGGTGGCCTGCGACCCGGACGGCCGGCTGCACACTCACAAGCTGCTGTCCGAGAACCCGCGGGCCTATGCCGATGCCGCGGTGCAGGGGATCCGTGACCTCCTGGGCCTCGCGGCTGACGCATCGATCCCGGACGGGGTGATCCACGAGGTCCGGATGGGCACCACGGTGGCGACCAACGCGCTGCTGGAGCGCAAGGGCGAGCCGACCCTGCTGGTAATTACCGAGGGACTGGAAGATGCGCTGGCGATCGGGCACCAGGCGCGGCCGGACCTGTTCGCACGGGCCATCCGCCTGCCAGCGCCGGTGTATGCCCGTGTGGAACCGGTGCGCGAACGGGTGAATGCGGCCGGCGAGATCCTCCAGGCGGTGGATCTCGAGGCATTGCGGCCGCGTCTGCAGGCGGCCCTCAATGACGGGATTCGAGCGGTGGCCGTGGTCTGCGTGCACGGCTATCGCTATCCGGCGCACGAGCAGGCGATCGCCGGACTCGCCCGCGAGATGGGCTTTGCCGAGGTGGCGACCAGCCATGCGACCAGCCCGCTGATCAAGCTGGTGCCGCGCGGCGAGACCACGGTGGTGGATGCCTACCTGTCGCCGGTGCTCCGCCGCTATGTGGATCAGATCGCCGGCGAACTGGGGGATGTGCCGCTGCGCTTCATGCAGTCGCATGGCGGGCTGGTGGATGCGGCGCG